>JAAAOL010000390.1 GCA_009908885.1 Bacteroidota bacterium
CCCGGAAGCCACTCGCGCAGGGGCGTCAGCACGAGGAGGGCCACCAGCACCACGACCGCCGCCACCACGCCGCCGCCTACCGTCCACAGCACCCGCCGGGGATGCACGGTATAGCGACGCGGCTGCTCGCGGTAGTCCTCGTCCATGACGAGCACCGTGACGGACTCATCCGTGCGCCGCGTGAACTCAGCAAGCAACGACCACATGCGGGAACCGAGAGGCTAGGAAAACAGAACGATACGACCCTGAGGCATTGGGGGAATCCTACGCACGCCTGCCGCCCCGGCTCCCTGCGCCCTCCTCTACCGGCCTGCACGGGATGATCTTTGCCAAATGTCCATCTCCTTCTCTTGATTCAACCCTATGGCCCGACGTACTTTAATGAGCTAATTGTAGCCTTTGTGCGGAGTTTCGCGGTTCCTGCCGGACTCCGCCGATCGTCCCATTGTCCATCAAGCCCCGTCCGATATGCCACAGCATAAGTCAGCCGCCAAGCGCGTCCGCCAAAACGCGAAGCGGCACGAGCGCAACCGCACCCATCGCAGCCGGCTGCGCACGATGATCAAGACGCTGGAATCCACAGAAGAGAAGGCCGAAGCCGAAGCGCTGCTCGACGACGTGAAGGCCTACGTCGACCGCCTGACCACCAAGGGCATCATTCACAAGAATAAGGGAGCCCGCTACAAGAGTCAGCTCGAAAAGCATGTCAATGCACTCGGCTAGCGTCGTCGTGGGAAACGGCGCCCCGCTGCCTGGGGACGACGCTCCCCTTTGACCACCTGCCTCTTCACCCTCGGGGGCAGGTGTCGTCGTTTACGGGCGTATCGGCCTGCTGCGCCTGCCCGACGTGCTGCAACCGGCAGACAATCTTCGCCGGAAAGACGCCCTTTCCTCCCGTTCTGACCCGAATTCAGAAGCCGCGCAGACACTCCCAACCTGCCCTGGTTGAAGGTCATGCCGTTGCCGCCTATTTTCGGGACATTGCAGCTTCACCCTGATCCATCGTCTGCCCAACCTAGTAGGAGGAATTCTCGATGACACGTCGCCCCTCCATTTTACTCTTCGGATGCCTGTTGTCACTCTTCCTGGTGGCCTCGCCCGCTACTGCTCAGAACTACCGCGCTGAGGAGTCGCTCTACCTGAAGGGTCGGGTAGGGCTGAACACGTACGGCGGGGACCGGGATGACAACCCCGACAACGAACTGTCCGAGTACGTCGACAACATCGGCTTCAGCCTCGGCGCCGAGATCGGCTACCACCTGAACAAGCGCTTCAGCGTGGGCCTCATGCACCTGTCCGGCACCTACCCGAAGGTGAGCGACCCGCGCCCAGATGCCCCGCCCCCCCTGTTTCAAACGATAAATGAGGAGACAACGAGCGACTGGCGCCATCACCTCAACCTGCTGGGCCGCCTCAACATCTTGCCGGACAAGCGCGCTAATCCGTACGTGCATCTCGGCCTGACGCTCGGCCTCGGCAAGATCAACGACAGCTACGAGACCGGCTTCGGGCCGATGGGCGGCATAGGCCTCGACGTGGCGGTGAACGACCGCGTCGGCCTCTTCCTGGAGATCAGCAGCATGTTCATCCTGGACGATGAGGCGCTCGACCTGGCGGATCCGACGCAGTACGACGACAGCGAAACCACCGCGGACAACGACGTCTCCGACTTCGACGCCTTCAACTTCTATGGCCTCGGGCTGCGCTACAACTTCAAGCGCGCTTTCACGCCCGTCGACGTGCTGTCTACGGAGTGCCCGGCGACGCTCATCGTGGATGAGTCCGGCACCTTCACGGCTACGGTCAATGAAGACGCGACGCCGCCCGTCAGTTATTCCTGGGACTTCGGCGACGGCACGCAGGCCTCGGGCCTGATTGCGACGCACGCCTTCGACCAGGCGGGGTCCTACACGGTGACCTTCACGGCGGACAACGGCGGCAGCACCGACAGCGAGACCTGCTCGGTGCGCGTCATCGCCCCGGCCCGCATTACCACGGTCACGGCCGACCCCGCTGCGACGGACACGTGTGAGCCGCTCTCGCCGGTGCAGTTCAGCGCCAACGTGCGCGGCACCGCGCCCATCGACTACAGCTGGGACTTCGGCGACGGCAATACCGGCATGGGCGCCAACCCGAGCCACACCTACAGCCAGCCCGGCACCTACACGGTCACGCTGACGGCCCGCAACGAGGCCGGGGGCGACGAGCGCGAGACGACGGTCACCGTGGAGCCGTGCCCGGCGGACTGCGACATCGAAGACATGAACTCCGTCTTCTTCGACCGCAACTCCAGCGTGCTCACCGATCAGGGCCGCGCGGCCCTGCAGGAGAACCTGGAGATCTTCCAGGACTGCCCGACCCTCTGCGCCATGATCGAAGGCTTCGCCTCGACCGGTGAGCGGAATCCGCAGCGCCTCGCTGAGGACCGCGCCCGCGCCGTCCAGCAGTTCTACGTCGACGGTGGGCTGAGCGCAGACCGGTTCGCGACGTCCGGCAGCGTGCTCCAGCAGACGAAGAAGGACGCCAGCCAGCTGCGCCGCGCCGACACGCTGCCGACCGACTGCGCCGCGGATGGCACCATGCCGGAGGATATGGACCAGATGGAGGAGGGCGATATGTAATCGCTCGCTGCTCCGGCTGGTCACGGCAACATGATTCAGAGGGCGAGCTCGCCGACGGTGGGCTCGCCCTCTGAGTTCGGACCGCCCGCTGGATCTGTTGCATTTTGCATCACTCCACGGAGATGCCCATCGATTTGCTCAACAACTTCACATTCCTGAGAGACACCTTAACGCGTGCTGCTCATTAAATTGCGAGGGACATTTACGACGTTGATTTGCCCTTCAGGGCCGTTTTAGCGTCTGCTGAAAGAAACACCCCAAAAAAAGTGAGCGAATTGCACGCTATATTTGGGATTGGCGCACTTATTGATCAACGTACACTCCCCCCTCAGCGCGACCCTTCCCGCTCCCACGCCCTCTATTCTCACCCGCTACCCCTCGTGCGTCCGGGCTGACGGAGCGCTCAGGCCGTGTGATCATCCCGCATTCCCCAACGCTCATCGCATACAGGAGGACCCTCACATGAGACAACGATTACTCACCGCCTTCGCGCTGCTCTGCGTCGCCTTTGCCTTCTCGGCAAGTACGATGCAAGCACAGAGCCTGCGGCCGACCGATACGTTCTTCATCAAGCCGAAGGTCGGCATCGCCTACTACCTGGGTGACAACGAGGCCTCGCCCTTCAACTTCAACTTCGACGCGTACGAGATCGACGGCAAGCTGCCGTACAGCGTCGCCGGTGAGCTGGGCTACCAGTTCAGCGTGCCGTTCAGCATCAGCGCCGCCTTCCAGTTCGGCAACTACCCGGTCATCACCCAGTTCGGCGAGCAGACGACCGGCGCCATCGAGGATGACGCCACCACGCGCAGCTCGATCCAGGTGTTCGGTACGTTCAAGGCCGCTAACGCCCGGACGCGCGTCGCGCCCTACCTCCACTTCGGCGCGAACTACTCCTTCGGCGACGTCACCCAGCCGAACGGCGTCGACGAGAGCGAGAGCGCCTTCGGCCCGCTGCTCGGCGTCGGCCTCGACTTCGCCCTCAACGACCGCACCTCGTTCTTCATCGAGCACATGTCGAGCTTCACGTTCGGCGACGACGCGATGGACGCCAACGACGACGACACCGACGTGGGCGTCGACAAGAGCAGCTTCGCCGGGTTCGACATGCTGAACGCCCTCAGCCTCGGCCTGACGATCAACTTCAAGAGCGCGTTTACGCCCGTCGAGGTCATGTCCATCGACTGCCCGCAGACGCTGGTCACGGGCGAGGAAGGCGCCTTCTCCGCGACGGTCAACGAGAACGCCTCGATGCCGCTGGAGTACCGCTGGGACTTCGGCGACGGAGCCACGGCGGACGCCATCGCGGGCTCGCACAGCTACGCGCAGGACGGCACCTACACGGTGACCTTCACGGCCACGAACGAGGGCAGCACGGACACCGAGACCTGCTCGGTGCGCGTCATCGCCCCGGCGGAGATCGTCACCGTCACGGCAGACCCGACCACGACGGACACGTGTGAGCCGATGACGCCGGTGCAGTTCAGCGCCAACGTGCGCGGCACCGCGCCCATCGACTACAGCTGGGACTTCGGCGACGGCGCCACGGGCACGGGCTCCAACCCGAGCCACACCTACAGCCAGCCCGGCACCTACACGGTCACGCTGACGTCCACCAACGAGGCCGGCAGCGACACGCGTGAGATGACGGTCACCGTGGAGCCGTGCCCGGTGGATTGCGACATCGAGGAGATGAATTCCGTCTTCTTCGACCGCAACTCCAGCGTCCTGACCGAGCAGGCCCGGCAGCTGCTCCTGGAGAACGCACAGATCTTCCAGGACTGCCCGAACCTGAACGCCGAGATCGTGGGCTACGCGGCGGCGAACGAGCGCAACGCGTCCAGCCTGGCCGCGGACCGCGCCCGCGCCGTGGAGCAGTTCTACACGGACAACGGCATCGCTGCCAGCCGCTTCACGACGCGCAGCGAAGTCCAGCGTACCGGCAAAAAGGACGCCAGCCAGGTGCGCCGTGTGGACACCCTCCCGATCCAGCCGGACATGAACGGCGGTATGGACGGGGACATGTAACCTCCACCTCGGCCACATAACGGCCTACCACTGACGGGCTCGCTCAGGCACCCCCTGGGCGAGCCCGTTTTTTTATTCGTCGCTGCGTGCCGGCCTCCGGGAATGCCCCGAGCATCTACGGATGTTCGTTTCGTAATCCCGGGCTAATGCCCGCTTAACATTGCGCCCGTATGTTGCCGGTGCTTCTCACGCCTCTTCAGCCTGTGGTTGGTGGCACAACTCATCTCTCGAAGAGGATAACACGCCCGAAGCCCGGTATCTAGTGGGGTAGATACCGGGCTTTATTCTTGGGGCGTCTGATGATTCAGCAGACGCTTAGTGCACCATCCAGCCATCTCTTGGTCAGTCCGTGCGTCGCTGGCGCCGCCGGCCAGCGTTCCCGGATCTCGCCGTAGCTACGGCTACGCCTCGATCCGGCGCCTTGGCAGTCACCACCAGCGCCACCCGTCTTTGACCAGAAGACCGCTAGAAGGTGCATTAGCTACCCGGATGGAGATGCTGCACGCCCGTCTGCCCGCATGGGCACGGCCTCCTGCGGAAGCGACACGGTGAATACCGTACGCCCGGGCTCCGAGGCGAGACGCACGCTGCCGCCGTGCTGCTGCTCCACGATGCGCCGCACGATATCGAGCCCGAGGCCGGTGCCCGCCCCCACGTCTTTGGTCGTAAAGAACGGCTCGAAGATGCGCGACTGCACGTCGTCCGGGATGCCCGGCCCGTCGTCGATGACCTCGATGCACACCGTCACGCCTTCGCGCCGGGTGACGAGCGTGAGCGTGCCGCCCTCCCCCATCGCGTCCAGCGCGTTGTCGATCAGGTTGGTCCACACCTGGTTGAGCTCGCCGGGGTGGGCCGGGACGAGCGGCAGGTCGTCGGCGTAGCGGCGCTCCACCCGGATGGCCTTCTTCCGGATGCGGTGGCTGAGCATGGTGAGGGTGCTGTCGAGGCCCTGGTGGATGTCGGTCGGCTGCTTGTCGGGCGCGCGGTCCATGTGCGAGTACGTCTTGACCGACGCGACGAGGTCGGAGATGCGCGCGGCGGCGTCTTCGATGCCGTCCAGCAGGCGCCGCTTGGCGAGCGATGCCTCCAGCCACGTCGCCACGGGGCCGACGGCAGCGTCCGGCACCAGGCGGGCGAGGTGGTCGAGGTCATCCGCCGTCACCCCGGCCTCGGCCAGCGTCTCGGCGAGGAGCCAGCTCTCGGCCACATCGTGCTCGTCCAGCCAGTCGGCCAGTGCATCCTCGCGATCGGCCCGCTCCAGCGACGAGAGCGGCTCCGGCGTCCGCCCGGCCACGGTCGCCCGCAGCGCCTCGACCGCCTGGAGCTGCTCGGCCGTCACGCCGTGATCGATCAGCGCGGCGACGTGGTCGGCCTCCTGCCCCACCCGCTCGTGCAGGGCCGACGCGTCGCGCCGGACCGCCGCCGCCGGGTTGTTCAGCTCATGCGCCAGCCCCGCCGCCAGCTTGCCGAGCGCCATCATCTTCTCGCGCTGCTGCTGCCCCCGCGCCGACTCGCGCACGCGGTCCGACATGATGGCCGTCAGCCGCTGCCCCAGCGCAGGCATCCGATGCAGCATCTCCGAAAAGTGCTCCTTGTGCACCATCGCCAGCCGCGTCGGTCTTAGCGTCGTGCCGATGCCGCCGAAGTGCGTCATCCGCGAGAATGGAAGCATCCCCGTGACGTCCCCGGCTTCGAACACACCGAAGACGCGCTGCTGCCCGCCCTCCCGGACGACGATCTGAATGGCGCCCTCCACGATCAAGATCATGTGGGTCGCCGGGTCGCCCGGCTGGAAGGGACGCTCGCCCTCCCCGAGGACCATTTCTTCTGCACGGTCGGCCAGCCAGGCCAGGTGCTCGTCCGGCTGATCGTTCAGCACCTTGATTCGCTGCACATCGTCGACGGTCAGCATGGCATCCTCGGTTAGTCAGCGGGCTCCAGCAGGCCGACGTCGGCCAGGGCGGCGTCGAGTTCGTCGATCGTGGGATTTTTCATTTCGCGGTCGCCTACGACGACCATCGGAAACTTGACCTGCCCCTCGTTCATGGCGCGGACCGCGTCTTCGGCGGCGGCGTCCTGTTCCACGTTGTGATAGGAGAACGGGATGCCGCGCCGCTCCAGGTAGGTGCGGAAGCCACTCGTGAGCGCGCACCAGTCGGCCCCGTAGACGTGCACCAGGCCGGACCGTCGCTGTCCGTTCGTGCGAGACGGCGTCTCGTCCTCGTCCTCCGCAGCCTCCTCCGACGTAGGCATGCGAAACAGCCCCGCACTCGCGCTGAAGGCGACCGCGTCCCCCACGAGCGTCAGCTCGTCGCCCGGCTGGAGGACGACGTCGGCGGAGGGGTCGTCCACCGTCTCGCCGTCGCGGCGGAGCGCCTTCACGATGATGTCGAACCGCTCGCCCAGCTTCAGTACGGCCAGCGGCTCTCCGGCGGCAGGAGCGCCGTCGCGGACGACGACGGTGCGGGTGCTGCGGCCTTCGTCAGTCAGCTGGCAGACGATCGGGGCGCCGTCGCCCATCGTCTCGCGCAGCGCCACGTAGCCGCCGTCGCGCATCGTCTCGACGTGGTGCTCGATCTCACCCGTTTCCACGCCGTAGTTGCGCAGCACGTCGGCGAAGAGCTGGACGATGCTCTCGAACTCGTCGGCGATGACGCGGTCGATGCCCGCCGCCTCCAGCTCCTCGGCGTCGTGCAGGAAGCGGGTGCGCGCCAGGATGCGCATCGTCGGGTTGAGCATGCGCGCGACGGCCGTCACACGGTGGGACCACTCGGCATTGTCGTCGGCCAGCACCAGCAGCTTGGCCCGGTCGATGTTAGCCACCTCCAGCGTGTGGCGGCGGGTGGCGTCGCCGCGTAGCACCGGCAGCCCTTCCGCCTCGGCCTCGTCGGCGCGGGGCGGGCTGAGTGTGATGACGAGGTGCGGAATGCCCGAGCCGTGCATCACGCGGACGAGCCGCCGCGCCGCCCGCCCGTATCCGGCGACGATGACGTGGTCTTCGAGGTGGGCGTGCTCCTCGGGCAGCGCCTCCGGCTCGGGCGGAGCCGCCTCTCTCGCCTCCATGCGCGACTCCAGCTTGCGGGCGAGCCGCTGGCCCAGCCCCGTCAGGAAGGGCGTCAGGATCATCAGCACGACGGTGGCGGCGATGAACGTCTGCGCGCCCACCTCGGCCATGCCGGCCGGGGCCAGCCCCGCCTCGCGCCCGACGCGCTCCAGCACGAACGAGAACTCGCCCACCTGCCCGAGCAAGAGCGCCGAGGCCGTCGCCACGGGCACGCCGTAGCCGAGGGCGAGGGCGCTGAGGCCCGTCGTCAGCACCTTGATGACGAGCACCGCCACCACCACGCCGAGGACGAGCGGCAGGTTCATCACCAGAAAATTGAGGTCCAGCAGCATGCCGACGGACACGAAGAAGGTGGCGCTGAAGAGGATCTGCAACGGCATGATTTCGCCGAAGGCGTGCTCGCTGAAGCGGCTCTCGCTCACGATCAGCCCGGCCAGAAACGCGCCCAGCGAGACGCTCACGCCCGCGAGACTCGTCAGGTACGCCGTGCCGAAGCAGATGGCGATGATGGCCAGCAGGAACAGCTCCTGCGAGCACGTGCGCGCCACCCGCTCCAGCACCAGCGGCATCACGCGCCGCGCCACGACCAGCACCAGCACGATCAGCGCCGCCGCCTTGCCGAGCGCCAGCGCCACCTCGCCGCCGGAGCCGCCCTGGCCGCTCAGCATCGGCACCAGCATCACCATGACGATGATGGCGAGGTCCTGAAAGATGAGGAACCCCAGCCCGACCTGCCCCGTCGGCGAGTTCATCTCGCCCCGGTCGCCCAGCAGCTTCAGCACGATGGCCGTCGACGAGAGCGCGACCAGGAAGCCAGTGAAGAGAGCGGCCTGCCAGCTCACGCCGAAGGCCGAGAGGATGCCCACCGTGGCGCCCGTGGCCAGGAGCACCTGCAGGCCGCCCCCGCCGAAAATCAGCTTTTTGATGCGCGCCAGCTTCTCCAGGCTGAACTCGATGCCGATGGTGAAGAGCAAGAGGATGACGCCCACCTCGGCCGCCGCGTCCACCAGCTCTTTGTCCTCGATCAGCGCCAGCCCGTTCGGGCCGATGATGATGCCTGCGATCAGGAAGCCGACGATGGGCACCAGCCCGAGCCGGTAGCCCACGTAGGCGATGACGGCTCCGGCCACGATGAGCGTGACCACCTCGATCAGAAACGGCGGAATGGCTCCAGCGGCGAAGATCATGGGAGATCAGAAGGGTGGATGGTTGCGATTCGTGAAGTGGCGGCGGGCGGCGCGAACGCTCCCGCGTCAGAGGGCGGCGAGGTGGCGGTGCATGAAGTGGACGGCCACCGAGCCCTCGCCGACGGCCGAGGCGACGCGCTTTACGGAGTCGTGCCGCACGTCGCCCGCGACGAAGATGCCCGGCACGTTCGTCTCCAGCAGAAACGGGTCGCGCTTGAGCGGCCAGTCGAGCAGGTGCTCGTCGTCCAGGTCGGGTCCGGTGAGGAGAAAGCCGCGCGCATCGCGGGCCACGAGGTCGCCCAGCCAGTCGGTCCGCGGCGCCGCGCCGATGAAGATGAACAGGAAGTGGGCCTCCACCTCTTCGATCGTGTCCGTGTCGCTGTGCACCAGCGTCAGCCGTTCCAGGCGGTCCGTGCCGTGGCAGGCCTGCACCTCGGTATGCAGCTGCACCTCGATCACGTCGCTCTCGGCGATCCGCTCCACGAGGTACTGGCTCATCTTGGCGCCCAGGTCGTCGCCGCGCACCAGCATGACGACGCGCCGGGCGTACTGGGCGAAGAACATGGCCGCCTGCCCCGCCGAGTTGCCCGCACCGACGATGTAGACGGCCTCGTTCTGGCAGTTCATCGCCTCGGTCATCGCCGCGCCGTAGTAGACGCCGCGCCCGGTCAGCGGCTCGATGCCGGGCACGCGCAGCCGCCGCCACGAGACGCCCATCGCCAGCATGAGGGCGTGGCACGACAGCTCGCTGCCGTCGCTCAGCGTCAGGTGCTTGTACGGCCCGTCGATGCGCAGGTGCTCCACCTCCTGCGGCGCCAGCACCTCCACGCCGAAGCGCCGCGCCTGCGTCACGGCCCGCCGCGCCAGGTCGGCCCCGGAGAGCCCGGCGGGAAAGCCCAAATAGTTCTCGATGCGGCTGCTCGTCCCGGCCTGCCCGCCCGGCGCCTCGCGCTCGATGAGCACCGTCCGCAGCCCTTCCGATGCGCCGTAGACCGCCGAGGCCAATCCCGCCGGCCCCGCGCCCACGATGGCGAGGTCGTAGAACGGCTCCTGCGCCTGCGTCGACAGCCCCACGCGCTCTGCCAGCTGCGTCACCGATGGGGCCGTCAGCTGGCTCCCGTCCGGCAGCACCACCAGCGGCAGCTGCTCCGCGGCTCCGTTCGACCGGTCGAGCAGCGCCTGCGCCTCGTCGGACGCCTCGACGTCCAGAAACGTGTACGGCACGTGGTTGCGCGCCAGAAAGTCCTTCAGCGCGTGCGACTGCGGCGACCACCGATCGCCCACCACGCGGACGCCCTGCACGCCGGGCCGGTAGCGCGCGCGCCAGTCGTGCAGCAGGTCGTCGAGCACCGGATAGAGCGTCTCCTCCGGCGGGTCCCACGGCTTGAGCAGGTAGTAGTCCACCTGCGAGGTGTTGATCGCCGCGATGGCCGCTTCGGTGTCCGCGTAGGCCGTCAGCAGCGCCCGCTTGCTCTCCGGAAACCGCTCGCGCGCCTGCCGGAGCAGCGCGACGCCGTCCATCCGGGGCATCCGCTGGTCCGAGAGCACGAGCGCCACCGGGTCGCCGCGCCGCTGCAGTTCGTCCAGCACCTCCAGCGCGCTCGCGCCCGAGTCCGCCCGCAGGATGCGGTAGTCCTTCCCGTAGCGCCGCCGCACGTCACGCGCCACGGCGCGAAGCACCTGTGGGTCGTCATCGACCGTGAGAATAACCGGCTTGGCCATGCTGCTTTCCCCCTCGTTGTCGCACCGTGCGGCATCGTAGCACGACGCAACTTACGACATGGCGAGGGGCTTCACCACCCACGGCGCGTCCGTCGACACCCTGTTACCACCGGCGGAGCGATCATGGGAGGTGCGCATGCGACGCAGGGATCCCATCAGAAGCGAAATGGACACGATCCGAGACAAGCTGGAAGCCACGACAGAACGGAGACGACGCGGCTAAGAGATGGGAGCGAATCAGAGGAGCGGCAGCGTGGCGGGCGGAATCGTCATTAAATACTGCTGCTCGAAGATCTCCTCGTGGATGCCAAACTCGCCCGTGCCGCGGAAGTTGACGGCGACGTACGGGCCGACGATACGCTTGACTTCGCCGATGCCGTAGTACGAGGGCTTCGGGCCGTAGTAGACGAGCTGACCTTTTTCGAAGTCCTTGGCCCTGCGCGCGCGCCGGTGGTAGGCCGGCACCACGGGAAGCAGCTCCAGCCGATACGGGCTCGATCCGTTTTTGACGCCTGAGGACTTCATCACATACTCGTTGATAATGGCCGGTTGGTACAACGCAGCAGGCGTATCAGGGTTCACACGTCTTAGCGGTGGAACAAAAGAAGAGGTTGCTTTCTTCATAGGGACGATGGGTCGCCCCCGCCCGGCCATGTCTGCGCCGGCCCCCCGACCACCCCGGCGGCCCGTTGCCCTCTACCGCTCCTCACCTCTCCCCACCCCGCTCTTATCACCAGGACCACCGTATGGCCTACTACGCGTACAACGAAAAAATTCGAGACCGCCAGGTCGGGCGCAACGCACAACTCTTCGCCCACGCGATCGCCGACTTGGAGACCGCCGAGGAACGGTATCCCTACCTGCGCATCCTCGTGAGCATCATCGAGCAGGCACACCCCGAGTGGAACCAGGCCCCGAAGAAAGACCGGCAGATCGCCTACCTGGTGGACACGCTGAGCGACGGCGGCCTGGACGAGGATGAGGTGGCCGAGGTCGTCCGCGTGCGCGACGAGGAACGCGGCCATTTCTACGACTGATGGCAGGACAGACGTCCTGCGTGGTGGCCTCGTAGTGGCTTTCGGAAGCCCGTCGCCTGCGCGTGATCCCTTTTGTTCGCAGGTGACGATTGTAGTATTGAAGGAAAGTCTTATCTTTACGATGTGCTCCTGCCACGTACGGAGGCCCTCCGATGGGTCAACAGCAACTCCTCCTGCTCGTCCTGTGCGTCGTCACCGTCGGGGTGGCGACCACCGTCGGACTGTCCCTGTTTAGCGACGCGCAGCAGTCATCTGCCGAGGACGCTCTCGTCCAGGACGGTCTCACCCTCATCACCGACCTCCAGGCGTGGAAAGCTGCGGCGGCATCGTACGGCGGCGGGCAGGGCTCGGCAGGGTACGCCACGGCCTCCTTCGCCGCCATCGGGAAATCGCAGGCCGCGTATCCGCACGGCCTCGGCGGCACGTTTTACTTTCACGAGCGCCCGTCCGGCTGCTACGTCCTCGCCACGCGGGGCACGCACGTCCCCGAAGGCGGGTTTCTGCTAGGAGCCTATGCGCCCGGAACGGTAGAACGTTGCGCCCCGGCGCACGTCTTCGAGGGGGTGCTGTTTTCGAACGCCACCGCCGTGGCGACCGTCACCGGCCCCCGGGCTGAGGACATCTCGTGGCGGTTTCCCCGACAGGCCCCCGCTGCGAAACACGAATCGCCCTGATAACACGCCGCCCCCGCGATACGACATCCGTTCGAGGGAGTTGGGGGAAAAGGTTGGACGTGCGAAGGTGAACCGTCCACCCCTTCGACCCTTCACGTCCACACGAGCCGAAGGCGACGGAGTACGTCCGGCCATGTGTGGCTACGTCACCCCGCAACGATTCAGTCGGATTGGACGAGAGCCGCTAGCTGATGCGGTCCGGGTTGGAGCGGGCGAAGCTGCTCCAGTCGCTATAGTGCGATCCGGCGTCGTCCGCCCCGGTGTGGCGGTGCGCATGGCAGAGCGCCACGGCCAGCGCGTCGGAGGCGTCGAGGCCCAGCTCGGGGTCGTCCGGCGTGATCGTCAGGATGGAGCGGACCATGTACCACACCTGCTTCTTGGTGGCGTTGCCGTTGCCCGTCACGGCCTTCTTCACCTCCTTCGGCGTGTACTGCGTGACGGGCAGCCCCCGGTTTAGCAGCGGCAGCATGGCCGCCGCCTGCGCGCGCCCCAGCTTGAGCATGGATTGCGGGTTGCGCCCGTAGACCGGCATCTCGATGGCGCACTCATCGGGCTTGCAGCGCTCGATGAGGTCCAGCACGCGGTCATAGATCGCCTTGAGCCGCAGCTCGTGCGTGTCGAGGTCGTCCAGATGCATCACACCATACTCCTCCACCGCCTCGCCGTCGTCGGCCACCTCGATGAGGCCGTATCCGGTGTGACGCGAACCAGGATCGATGCCGAGGACGAGCATGTGGCACGGGGTTGCGGGATGTAGGAAGAGCGAAGAGGAGCACGCGTCCGATGCGCGCGCCGCTGGAACGAATGCCGTTCAGCAACGACGACGCTGACCAGTGGCTCAGGCCGTCGCCAGTGCTGACTCCTCGTCGAGCGTGGTGAAGACGTCCTGCACGTCGTCGTGGTCGTCGATCTTCTCTACGAAGTCGAGCACCTTGCGGGCGTCATCCGGGTCGAGGCGCACGGTCGTCGTCGGGATGCGCACGAGCTTGGCCTCCTCCGGCTTGAGGTCGGCCTGGTGGAGTGCCGTCTCGACGTCGTTGAACTGCTCGACCGGCGTCGTGACGACGAACATGCCCTCTTCCTGTACCATGTCTTCCGCGCCAGCCTCCACGACGAGCTCGAACAGCTCCAGCTCGTCGATGCCCTCGGCCGGAATTTCGATCTTTCCTTTGCGGTCGAACAGGTAGGCCACGGAGCCTGCCTTGCCCAGGCTGCCGCCGTGCTTGCCGAAGAGGTGGCGCAGGTCGGCCACGGTGCGGTTCGTGTTGTCGGTCAGCGCCTCGATGAAGAGCGCCACGCCGCTGGGAGCGTAGCCTTCGTAAGTGACCTCCTCGTAGTCACCGCCGTCCTCCAGCTCGCCGGTGCCGCGCAGGACGGCCCGCTCGATGTTGTCCTTCGGCATGTTCTCGCTCTTGGCCTTCTCGATGGCCAGCGCGAGCGAGGGGTTCATCTCCGGGTCGCCGCCGCCGTCGCGGGCCGCCACGGTGATCTCCCGGATGATGCGCGCCCAGATCTTGGACTTTTTCTTGTCCGCCGCGGCCTTCTGCCGCTTAATCTTCGACCACTTGTTATGACCAGCCATCGATGCGTTAGGAAACCTGTCCGCTAGTGCGAGGGAATGGGAGGATGTGCCGAGTATCGTACGGCAGTGCTCTAACTTGCGATGCATCCGGGTGTTCGCGGCGGATTGCTCCGCGTTTCCCTCCTCGGTCGCCGTACGCAAGATGGGGAACGCCGCATCAGCGAGAGGACTGATGCGGGTGAAGGAAGCTGGAGGGTCTGACCGCGTGGGCGCCGGGCGGCGGGAAGGCCCCTTTCACCCCGTCCACGCCCAGCTACCTCCCCGTCCCGTGACATGAGATTTGCGTTTTCCCCTGGCATTCCAGCCGCGTCCTCGTATTTTAGATATGAACTGTTCACGATATTCTAATCTTCAGATCCGATGCGGCGCCCTTCCGACGTGCCTTCCGACATGGACGTGCAGCGGGCCTGGGCTCAGCTCCGGCGCGGTCAACGGCAGGGGTGTGCCGTGCTCTTCCGAACATTCTACGAGGATCTGTACAACTACGGCCTGCGCCTGTGCCACCGCGAACAGTACGTGAAGGACGCCATCCAGGACGTCTTCCTCACGCTGTGGCGCACCCGCGACCGCCTCGCCGACGTCTCCTCCGTCAAGGCCTACCTGCTGAGCAGCCTGCGCCGAACCCTGCTACGCACCCTGGACCGGGATCGCCGCCGCGACGACCGGAACGAGCGCTACTCCGCCGAGCGCGCCACGATCTCGTTCTCGCCGGAGGAGGTGCTGATCCGCTTCGAGCACACCCTCGCGCAGAAGAAGGCCGTCGTCCAGGCGCTCAATGCCCTCTCCGGGCGGCAGAAGGAAGCCATCTTCCTCCGCTACTTCAACGGCCTGACGAACGACGAAATCGCCGCCGTGCTGGACGTCACGAACCAGTCGGTACGCAACTACCTGTACCGGGCCCGCACGACCCTGCGCGAGCAAGGCCAGCGCCTGACGCCGGAAGCGCTTGCGGGGCTGATGCTCCTGCTGCCCGCCTGGGGTCTGCCCTGACACCCGCTACACATCTCTTCTGCTGACTCCTTTTCGCAGCGCCTGTGCTTGTCTGTTGCGTGGGTCGTGACGCACAGTACGGGGAAACCTGCTCCGCATGTCACGCACCACGAACCACGCATCATATCACCTATCCGAATCGGTATTCCCGACCCGTTTCAGAAAAATCCGGAGCGGATGAGTACAAACGACGATCGGCTGTCTCTATGTGGGTGAAAAGGGGGCAG
>JAAAOL010000515.1 GCA_009908885.1 Bacteroidota bacterium
GCGTCGGGCGGCCCACGTAGTCGCGCAGCAGGGCGCGGTAGGTGGCCTGAAAGTCGGGATCGTCCCAGGCCTCGGCGAAGGCCACCTTCAGGTCTTCCAGCGCCGGGATCAGAATTTCGGGGACGAAGGTGCCGCCGAACGCGCCGAAGTGGCCGGTGGCGTCGGGGGCGGCGTATCGTGTCGGGGTCTCGGTAACAGGCATCGCAGAACGAATCAGGTGGAAATCAGGTGCGAATACACCGAGGGGAACGGGGAATCTTAAGCGGTCGATTCGGCGCGGAGCGCATCGACGACCTCGAAGAACTCCGCCAGCTTGTCGATGTCTTTCGTGCCGGGCGCGGCCTCGACGCTGCTGGAGAGGTCGACGCCCTTGGGCCGCATCGTGCGGACGGCTTTCTCCACGTTGTGCGCGCCGATGCCGCCCGCCAGCAGGATCGGAAACTCGCTGCCCAGCTCACGGACGAGGCGCCAGTTGAACGACTCGCCGGTGCCGCCCCACACGCTGGAGTGGTGCGTGTCGAGCAGGATGTACTCGGCGACCTCCCGGTACGGGTCGATGAGCGGGCGGAGCTGGTCCGAGGACGCATCGTGGCGGATCCGAAAGGCCTTGATGACGGGCCGCTCCACCGCCGCGCACGTCTCGGGCGACTCCGTGCCGTGCAGTTGCGCCCAGGTAAACCCCGCCGTGTCTGCAATCTCGTTGATCGTCTCGGCGTTCTGGTTCACGAAGACGCCCACCGGCTCGGGGCCGTAGATCCACTCGATGATCTCGTGGGCCGTCTCCGGCGTGACGTAGCGCGGACTGTCTTCGTGCTGGATGAAGCCCAGGAAATCCGCCCCGGCGCCCGCGCAGTACCGCGCATCGGCCAGAGTGGTGATGCCACAGATTTTGACCTTGAGGTCCATGGTGGAACGGCAGGTTGATACGACAGGACGAGGGTGAACCGATAGCGACGGCCATCGATCCACCCTCGGCACAGCTAGCTGGCCAGGCGCAGCCGCTCCGCACGGAGCAAGCGCTCCGTCTCGCGTTGGAGCGTTGCAAGGGCGACGCCGGGCTCTTTGGCGCGCATGAACGTCTCGCCGATCAAGACCGCATCGACGCCCCGCCGCCGCAGGTAAGCCAGATCCTTGGCCGACCGCAGGCCGCTCTCGGCCACCTGCACGACGTGCTCGGGCACGTGGGCGAAGACGTCAGGCGCGTGATCCAGATCGACCTCGAAGGTCCGCAGGTCCCGGTTGTTGACGCCCAGCACCTGCACCTGATCGAAGTCGAGCTTGTCGATTTCGCGCTGTTCGTACACTTCCACGAGGCAGGAGAGGCCCAGTTCGTCGGCGGCCTGATGGAGGTCACGAAGCTGCACGGCATCCAGCACCGCCGCGATGAGCAGGACGGCGTCGGCACCGTACGCCCGGGCCTCGACGAGTTGGTACGGGTCGACGATGAAATCCTTTCGCAGGAGCGGCAGGTCGATGGTCTGACGGGCGAGGGCCAGGTTGTCGAGCGCGCCCTGGAAGTGCTGCGGTTCGGTGAGGACGGAGACAGCCGAGGCGCCGTGTGCCTTATACTGGCGGGCGATGGCGGGCACGTCCAGGTCCGGGCGGATGACGCCTTTCGAGGGCGACGCCTGCTTGATCTCGGCGAGGATGGCGAGGTGGTCGTGCCGGAGCGCCGGGGCGAGGGGCAGGGTGGGGCCGTGGAAGAAGGGCTGAGCTTCGAGGTCGCGCAGCGAGGTCTCTTGCTTGCGGCGAGCGACGAGGGTGCGGGTGTCTTCGACGATGCGGTCTAAAATAGTCATGGAGCGTCAGGATCTAGGTCGATGTCGGTGGCGATGGCGGTCGGGCGGAATCTGGTGCGACGGGTGGGAAGCCCCATATCGCACGGACGTAAATCGCTCGTCGAAGCTGTGGTATCGCCAGGTCATGATCATGGCAGGTTGGTGAGAAGGTGCTAGTTATGCTGCAAACGACCGCTGGTTCGAGACCGCGATCAGGTGGTCCAGTTTGTCATGTGCTGCGCCCGAGTCGATGCTCTCGTCGGCGGCGTCGAAGCAGGCCTCCAGCGAGTCGAAGCGACCGCTCGTAAGCAGGGCGTAGGCGGCATTCAGGACCACGATGTCCCGATGCGGGCCGCGCTGCCCCGCGAGCACCTGCCGCAAGATCGATACGTTGCGCTCCAGCGAGCCGCCCTGGAGCTGCTCCATCGTACTCCGCCCGATGCCGTGATCTTCGGGGTCGATGTCGATGCCGACCGGGTGCGGCGGGGGGCCGCTGTGCTCCTTCGCATCGAACTCGAAGCCGACGGTCTCGCCCGTAATCGTGATTTCGTCGAGGCCGTCCTCCGCGTGGACGGTGAGGACGTGCTCGGCGTCGAGGTGGGCCAGGATCGACGCCATCCGCTGGGCGACCTCGATGTTGAAAGCGCCCACGAGCTGGCGTCGCACGCCCGCCGGGTTGCACAGCGGGCCCAGCACGTTGAAGAAGGTGCGCACGGCCAGCGTCTTGCGGACGGGCATGACGAACCGCATGGCCGGATGGAAGAAGGGGGCAAACAAAAACGCCAGCCCCACCTGATCCAGGCAGCGTTCCACGCCCTCGCGGCGCAGCTCGATGTTGACGCCTAGCGCTTCTAGCACGTCGGCGGACCCGCAGGTCGAGGAGACGGAGCGGTTGCCGTGCTTGGCGACCGTGACACCCGCCCCGGCGCACACGATGGCGGCGGTGGTGGAGATGTTGAAGGTGCCGCTGCTGTCGCCGCCCGTGCCGCACAGGTCGATCGCGTGCGGGTCGTCGCAGCGGACGGAGACGGCATATTCGCGCATCACGCGGGTGAAGCCCACCAGTTCGTCGATGGTCTCGCCGCGGGCCCGCAGGCCCATCAGCAGCCCGGCCACTTCCTCGGGCTCGGCCTCGCCGCGCAACATCAGGTGCATCGCCTCGGCGGCCTCCTCCCGGGAGAGGGTGCCTCCATCAGCCAGGATGTGCAGGTACGGGTGCATCGGGTGGTGCTCGGATCAGACGGTGAGCGTCGAGGTCAAGAGGTCACGGGCGAGGCCTTCTGCCGGTCGACCAGAGTGAGCCAGTTGGCGATGAGGCGGGGGCCCGCTGCCGTAAGCACGCTCTCGGGGTGAAACTGAATGCCTTCGATCGGAAACGAATGATGCCGGAGCCCCATGATGACGCCATCGGCGGTACGGGCCGTGACCTCCAGGGTGTCTGGGACCGTGCCGGGATCGACGACGAGCGAGTGGTACCGGGTGGCCTCGAAGTCTTGCTCGACGCCCTCGAAGACCGTCCGCCCGTCGTGCTGCACGCGACTCGTCTTGCCGTGCATCAGTGTGGGGGCGTGCGTCACCGTCCCGCCGAACACCTCGCCGATGGCCTGATGCCCCAGGCACACGCCCAGGATCGGCGTCGTCGCGCCGAGCGCCTCGATGACCGGCTCGGTAATGCCGGCGTCCGCAGGACGACCGGGACCGGGCGAGATCAGGATGCCGTCCGGCGCCATCTCGCGTACGTCCTCCACGGTCAGGTCATCGTTGCGTACCACCTCCAGATCCCCGGTATGCTGCCCGATGAGGTGCACCAGGTTGTAGGTGAATGAGTCGTAATTGTCGATGACGAGGATCATGAGTTTCTGATACGACGAGACAAAGAAACGAGGATGCGATGAGGTGGTGATCGTTATGACGCTGAGGAGGCCACGTACGGGGTTAGGGGTTCCTCCACGGAGGATGAGGGGATGCACCATTTTTCGGGCTGGTCCATCATCTTCGTAAGTCCACCGATGATACGTCGGTAGCTCTCTTGCAGAGAGGCCGCAGGTTGGCTCTGGAGGTATTCACAGTCGAGAGCGAAGTCGAGCCAAACCAGCGTTTCGGCAGCCTCGGAGGAGGCGTCACTCAACTTGCTGATGAAATGGCGAGGATAACGTCGCTTAAACCAGGCCTCAGCAATCGCTGAACATACCGCACGCGAGGATCGGCGAATCTGGTCAGTCAATGCAAAGCGTTCTCGCTTCGGCCACGTGTCGGAGTGGTTAAAGATATCCATCGCCGCTGAAAAAGCGGATTGATAGACGCGCAGCTGTTTAAAGTCTTTGATCGGCTCGTTCACGGCGATTTGTCTCGATGCATCGTGTCCTCAATTCCTCGACTCCTCGAATCAATCATTCATACGTAGTAACCAGCCCGACGGCCTCGCGGACCCTGGCCATATACGCCCTCGCCTGCGCGCGGGCCTGTTTGCCGCCTTCGCGTAGAATGTCGCGGACGTAATCCGGGCGGTCTTTGAGATCGTAGTAGCGCTCACGGGCCTCGCCGAAGTAGTCGTCGATCATGCCGAGCAGTTCCTTCTTGGCGTGGCCGTAGCCGTAGCCGCCCGCCCGGTAGTTTGCCGCGATCTCGGCGCGCCGTGCGTCGCTGGCGAACAGCTTGATGAGCGCGAAGACGTTGCAGGCGTCGGGGTCCTTCGGCGCGTCGAGGGGCGTCGAGTCGGTGACGATGCTCATGACCTTCTTCTTGAGCGTCTTGCCTTCGTCGAAGAGCCCGATGGTGTTGCCATAGCTTTTCGACATCTTCTGCCCGTCGATGCCCGGCACCACGGCCACGTCATCCAGGATCAGCGGCTCCGGCATCGGGAAGAGCGGCGCGTCGTCCGGGCAGAACGTGCTGTTGAATTTCTGCGCCAGGTCGCGCGTCATCTCGATGTGCTGCTTCTGGTCCGCGCCGACGGGCACCAGCGTGCCGCCGTAGATCAAGATATCCGCGGCCTGGAGCACCGGGTAGTTGAGCAGCCCCGCGTTCGGGGTCATCCCGCGCTCCACCTTTTCCTTGTAGGAGACACCCAGTTCGAGACGGGAGACGGGGATCAGGTTGTAGAAAATCCAGGCCAGCTCGGTCACTTCCGGCACGTCGCTCTGGATGAACAGGTGGGACGCCTCCGGGTCGAAGCCGAGCGCCAGGTACGTCGTCGCCACGTCCATCGTGTACGCTTCCAGCAGCGCGTTGTCCTGCACGCTGGTCAGGGCGTGGTAGTTGACGATGAAAAAGTACGACTCGTGCTGATCGTGGAGCGCGATGTGCTGCCGGATGGCGCCGAAGTAGTTGCCCAGGTGCAGTTGTCCCGACGGCTGGATGCCCGAAACGACGGTCGTCTCGGTCGAACTCGCAGCATCGTCGGTCTCAGCCTGGACGGTGACGGGATCGTGCGGCATGGAGTGGGGGCGTGGTCAAAGGCGGTGGGACGACGGAGAGCGCGGCGATCAGGCCGTGGACTGAGGGCGGCGACGGCGCTTCGTGAGCGTCTTCAGCACGTTCAGGCGCTTCTGGCTGTTGGTCAACACCAGATTCAGAATGGCCTTGGTGCGGATCTGATGGTCGAGTTCGAGGTCGGCCTCGATGGTCTCCGAGAACGACTCTTCATGATCGCGGAGGGCAAAGAGCATAGCGTCATCGTCTCCGTCGAGCGTGTAGTCCACCGGCTCCAGTTCGACGCCGTTGAACGCCACGCCGCCGCAGCTGAACACCGTCTCCATCATCTTCCCGACGTCCGCACGGGCGACTTTTTGCAGATCGGAGAGGGAGGCCGCGACCGTTGGATCGGTGATGTGATCGATCACGAAGTTGTAGTACAGGTTCAACTCCATGTGCTGTCGGATCAGCGGATTCAGGCGCTCGATGGTCTCGCGGCGACTCAGCGAGGGGCCGATGCCGCCTTTGTTGAAGATGAGGTCTTTGAGTCCCATGGAAACAGAGGTTCGTGGTCGCGAAGGTCGGGGGTTCTACTCGTTAGCGGCAGTGGGGTTTGATGCGTGTGAGGAGCCAATGCGGTGAGGAAACGAGGAAACGAAGCGCCCTGACTGTTGCAGTCGGACGATGCGAGTAGATGACGAAGCTACATCGAGCATCGGTTCTTCGCTTCTTTGGTTCTTCGATACCACGGCGAATATGCTATGGTGGGCGTCATCATCGGAAACAGATGGAATCGGCAAATGGGGGGATCTCATCACAGCAGGTCCTCGGACGCCATCAACATGGCCTGTTGCAGGGCTCGGGCCTTGTTCTTGGTTTCCTCGTACTCGAAGGTCGGATCGCTGTCGGCTACGATGCCGGCGCCCGCCTGGATGTAGGCCGTATCGCCCCGGACCACCATGGTGCGGATGGCGATGCAGGTGTCGAGCGTGCCGGAAAAGTCGACGTAGCCGACGGCGCCCGCGTAGACGCCTCGGCGCGTGGGCTCCAGCTCGTCGATGATCTCCATGGCCCGCACCTTCGGAGCGCCGCTGACCGTGCCTGCCGGGAAGCAGGCGGCTAGCACGTCCATCGGTCCGCGGTCGTCGGCGAGGGTGCCGGCGACGGACGAGACGATGTGCATGACGTGCGAGTAGCGTTCGATGTACGCGTATTCCTCGACGGCGACCGTTCCGTGGGCGCAGACGCGGCCCAGGTCATTCCGCCCCAGGTCCACCAGCATCACGTGCTCAGCCTGCTCCTTGGGGTCGGCCAGCAGTTCGTCGGCCAGGGCGGCATCCTCGTCCGGGGTCGCCCCGCGCGGGCGGGTGCCGGCGATGGGTAGCAGCTCGGCCCGGTCGCCCTCGGCGCGGACGAGCACCTCGGGGGAGGAGCCGATCAGCGTCACACCATCGGCCTCGTCGGCTTCGTGGAAGTCGAGGTAGAACAGGTAGGGCGAAGGGTTGACCTGCCGGAGCGCCCGGTACAGATTGAAGCGGTCGCCTTCGAAGGGGAGAGCGAAGCGCTGCGACAGCACGACCTGAAAGATGTCGCCCTCGTAGATGTAGTGCTTCGCCCGCGCTACCGCAGTCTCGAACTCGTCTTGTTCCACATTCGACGTCATGGGTGCGGTGAGCCGTACCGGGGCCGGACTCTCGATCGCGCCGGTGCTCAGGTCATCCTCCAGCGCCCCGAGACGATCCAGAGCGTCGGCGTACGCGTCGGCCAGGTCCGTATCTGGGTCGATGAAGGCGTTGGCCATCAAGACGAGCTGGTGCTTGACGTGGTCGAAGGCGGCCAGCGTGTCGTAAAAGCACCAGATCGCGTCAGGCAGATGGAGGTCATCCGGCGGCGCGTCGGGCAGATGCTCCAGCAGGCGGACGGTGTCGTAGGCCAGGTAGCCCACGGCGCCGCCCCGGAGGCGGGGCAGCTCCGGCACGTCGACCTGGTCGTACTGATCGAGCAGGCGCCCGAGCACCTCGAAGATAGTCCCGGACGGCCGGGCTCCGTTCGTCGAGGGCTGATCGCGGTGGTCGATCATCACCTGGTCGCCCTGTGCGCGGACGATGCGGTACGGGTCTTTGCCGAGGAACGAGTAGCGGGCCAGCTTCTCGCCGCCCTCCACGCTCTCCAGCAAAAAGCCGTAGCTCCCGGGTTCGCGCAGCCGCAGGTAGGCCGACACCGGCGTCAGTAGATCGGCACTGAGGCGCTTGTAGACCGGAATGATAAGCCCCCGCGACGCCGTACGATGCGTCTCGGCCAGGCTACGAAATGTGTCGAAGGACATCATAGGGATTCAATAAAAAAGCCCACCGCCGGGGAGCAGTGGGCCGCTTGCAGCATCGGAAGAAACGTGTCAGGCGCACGTCGCGCACAGCGAACCCACGGGATCGGTGGGATACCACCAAAAGCGGGTAAACAACGGGGCGTTCTGTGCGTCGTGCTTAGACATGATGCCGGAAGGTACGAGGTGGACGGGGCGAATGCAAGAGGGGAACGTAACGGAGCCGTCGGAGCGGATGCCCTACCGACCCACGTCGTGTTCGCCGAGGTGGATCGAGTCCAGAATGTTGAGGTAACTCTGGTAGCGCTGCTCACTGATGGCGCCGTCCTCCACGGCGGCCTTCACGCCGCAGCCGGGCTCGTGGTCGTGCGTGCAGGTGGGAAACTTGCAGGCTTCCAGATGGGCGCGGAATTCGACGAAGTAGTGGGCCAGCTCCCAGTCCTCCAGGTCGAGCACGCCGAACTCACGGATGCCGGGGGTGTCGACGACGTAGCCGCCGTCACTGAGCGGGTAGAGCGCCGCAAAGGTAGTCGTATGCTTACCCTTGCGGGTCTTCTCGCTGATCTGTCCTGTTCGCACGTCGAGGCCCGGCTCCACGGCGTTCAGCAGCGTCGATTTGCCCACGCCCGAAGGACCGGCGATGACACTCGTCTTGTCGGTCAGCGCCTCGCGGAAGGTGTCCACGCCGGTGCCTGTTGTTGCGCTCGTTTCGATCACGTCGTAGCCGAGATCGTCGTACAGATCACGCAGGGCGTGGTAGTCGGCCTCATCCTTCGCGCGTAGCAAGTCGAGCTTGTTGAACACGATGCCCGCCGGGATCTCGTGCGCCTCGGCCATCACCAGGACGCGGTCGATAAACCCGTAGTTGGGCCGGGGACGCCGGACGGACTGAATGATCCAGATCTGATCCACGTTGGCGGCGATGATGTGGGCCATCCCTGGGCGGCGGCCCGCCGCTCGTCGGGTGAAGACATTGTGGCGCGGGTGGATCTCGGTGATGAAGCCCGTGTCGTCCTTGTTCAGGCGGATCGTCACCCGGTCGCCCACGGCCACGGGGTTCGTCGCGTGCTGCTCCTCCAGCCGAAACTTGCCCCGCACCTTCGACGGAATCACCCGGTCGTCGACCTGCACGTCATACCAGCTCCCTGTCGACCGCAGCACGAGCCCATCGATGTGCTCAGGCTCGGTCGGCGTCGTTTCGGCGGGGTGGGACATGGAGGACGGGGCAGTCGTCGGGAAGGTGGGTGGTCGTTGCGGAGTGAAACCTCCCATCAGAGGCTTCGTCTACTTCACATGTGGCGTCGGTGCCCGCGTAGGTCGCCGACGTACTAAGCTGTACCCTGGCATCCCCCATTCAGATCCACAGAGGCGGCCATGGCTGAAGAGACCTCCCGCAAGCGTGAATATCGAGAGGCCCAGAGCGCCTTCGACCGGCTGCGCGTCGACGAAAAGGCCATCTTCCTGGTCGAGGCGACCCTATCGACCGTCGCCCGCGGTATCGAAGAAGTCGGAAGTGCGCTGGCCGACGAGTTGGAGACGCTGTTCCAGCAGGAGCATGACCCGTCGCACGCGCATGAGGCGGAGCAGGGGTCGTCTGACGCCGAGGCGACGGACTCAGAGCCTGATACAACAGATGACGCGGACTCTTCGGAATCAGAGACCACCGAGGAGGACGATGCCAGAGCCTGACGAGCGTCCCACCTTTCGGTTTTCCGATCTCAACCTGCTCGGAAAAGCCGTCTTCCTGACCGGGGCGGTCGTTCGCACCACCGCCACCCTGGTCGACCGCGCCGTGGAGCAGGCCGCTGCCGTCTACGTCGACGCCGAAGACGCCTTTCGCCGCGAGTTGGACGGCTCGTTCGAAGACGCCAAGATCCTGGAAGAGCGCTACGGTGATAGGTCTCAGGATGACGACCGGGACGGCGCCTGAGCCTTGCCTGGACCCGGAAAGATGAAAAGGGCTGCCCGCATGATGGCGAGCAGCCCCTTTCTGTATGGGTATGCCAGAGTCGCCGGAGTCAGTTCACCGTCGACGTCTCGACGACCGTCGCGCCGTTCGGGATGGTGACGTGCGTACGCTTCTCCGACTCGGGAATCTGGAAGTACTCCGCCGGGTCACGCATTGGCTCGTCTTCGAGGACGTGGTCGATGACGGACTCCATGCGCTTCACGTAATGCACGTTCAGCCCCTCCAGCGCCTCGTCCTTGATCTCCTTGATGTCCTTCTCGTTTTTCTTCGGAAGGAGCACCTCGTCGATGCCCGCCCGCTTGGCGGCCAGCACCTTTTCTTTAATGCCGCCCACCGGCAGCACGAGGCCGCGCAGCGTGATCTCGCCCGTCATGGCGACGGTGTGCCGCACGCGGCGTTGCGTGTAGATGGACACCAGGGCGGACAGCATGGCGATGCCGGCGGAGGGACCGTCCTTGGGCACGGCGCCGGCCGGGACGTGGACGTGCACGTCCCAGTAGCGGAAGGCATCCTGCGGAATCTCCAGCTCGTCCGACTGCGCCTTGACGTACGACAGGGCCGCCTGGGCCGACTCTTTCATCACGTCGCCGAGTTGGCCGGTCAGGATGAGGCGTCCCGAACCCCGGGACACCGAGGCCTCGATGAACAGGATGTCGCCACCCACGGGCGTCCAGGCCAGGCCGGTCGCCACGCCGGGCACCTCGGTGCGCTGCGCGACCTCACTGAAGTGCTTCCGGGCGCCCAGGTAGCCCTCGATGTCGTCGACGTCGACGGATTCCTGCTCCACGTCTCCGACGGCAACTTTCTTGGCCACGCCACGGGCGACGGAGCCGATCTCGCGCTCTAGCTGACGAACGCCGCTCTCGCGCGTATATCCGTCGATCAGCAGGCGGATCGCATCGTCCGTAATCTCGAACTGCTCCTCGGAAAGGCCATTGCGCTCGGTCTGACGCGGCGCGAGGAAGCCCTTGGCGATGTGCAGCTTCTCGTTCTGCGTATAGCCGGTGATCTCGATGATCTCCATGCGGTCCCGCAGCGGCCCCGGGATCTGCTCCAGGAAGTTGGCCGTGGCGATGAAGAGAACCTTGGAGAGGTCGTAGTCCAGCTCCAGGTAGTGATCGTTGAAGGCATTGTTTTGCTCGGGGTCGAGCACCTCCAGCAGGGCACTGGACGGATCGCCGCGGAAGTCAGAGCCCAGCTTGTCGACCTCGTCCAGCATGAACACCGGGTTGTTGGTGCCTGCCTTCTTGAGGCCCTGGATGATGCGCCCCGGCAGCGCGCCTACGTAGGTGCGGCGATGCCCGCGGATCTCGGCCTCGTCACGGACGCCGCCCAGGCTCATGCGCACGAACTCGCGCCCGAGGGCCCGGGCGATGCTCTTGCCCAGGCTCGTCTTGCCTACGCCGGGCGGACCGTAGAAGCACAGGATGGGCGCCTTCATATCGCCCTTGAGCTTGAGGACGGCCAGATACTCGACGATGCGCTTCTTGACCTTCTCCAGGCCGTAGTGGTCCTCGTCGAGGATACGCTCGGACCGCTTCAGGTCGAGATGGTCCTCGGAGTACTCCAGCCAGGGGAGATCCAGAATCCAGTCGATGTAGTTGCGCGTGACGGCGTAGTCAGGGGCCGCCGGGTTGATGCGCTCCAGGCGGCTGATCTCCTTGAGGACCGTCTCCAGGGCATGCTCGGGAAGATCCTTTTCTTCAGCTTGCTGGCGCAGCTCCTCGACCTCTGCGGTGCCGTCGGACTCGCCCAGCTCTTCCTGGATAGCCTTCATCTGCTGGCGCAGCAGGTATTCGCGCTGCTGCTGGTCCACGTCACTCTTGACGCGAGAGCGGATTTCCTCCGAGAGCTGCAAGACTTGCAACTCGCGGTTCAGGTGTTCCATGACCAGGTCGGCCCGCTCCACGAGCGCCACTGTCTCCAACAGCTCCTGCTTCTCCTCGACATCGACTTGCAGGTTCGAGGCGATGAAGTGGATCAGGAACGACGGCGAGTTGATGTGCTCGATGGCATCCGCCGCCTCACTGGGCAGGTTGGGGGAGAGGTGAACGATGTTGATCGCCTGCTCCTTGATGGAGCGGATGCGGGCCTGCACGGCGATCTCGTCCTCCTCGGAGAGGCGCTCTTTGATCGGCGACACCCTGGCACGATAATACGGATCCCGCTCGGTGAACTCGTCGATCTGAAAGCGCCGCTTGCCCTGGATGACGATGGACTTCGACCCATCCGGCATCTTGATGAGCTTCAGGATCGAGGCCACGGTGCCGACGTGGTATAGTTCGTCCGGATCCGGATCTTCGACGTCAGTGCTGCGCTGGGCCACGACGCCCACCAGACGGTCGCCGGAGAAGGCGTCTTTGACCAGGCGCAACGAGGTGTCCCGGCCTACAGTAATCGGCAGAACCACGCCTGGAAACAGCACCGTGTTACGGAGCGCGAGGATCGGGAGCGACTCGGGGATGTCCGAGGTGCTCATCTCCTTTTCCTCGTCCGGGGTGGGCAGTGGGATATGTTGCTCGGGACTGTCGCCCTCTTCGTCCGCGAAAAACGGGTATGCGTTAATCATAAGGGAAGGTCAGAATATGGATGTCGCCTCCTGTGGGAGGAGGCTACAGGTGTATCGAAGACTCGTAATCGGTATCGAAAGGGTCAAAAACCAGGCCAAAGCTCTGACCTGTCAATCTGACACCGGATCCAGCGAACGGGCCTATCCGCTTTCGACCTGCGTAAGGCGGTGGATGGTCTTTTCGATCTCGTCGACGTGAAAAGGTTTTTCGAGGATCGCGTTGAACAGCGCGCTGGCTTCGGTGATGTCGGCATCGCCGGTTAGGAGCACGATGGGCAGGTGCGGCGCCTCGGTCCTCAGGGTGCGGGCGAACTCGTCGCCGCTCATCTCGGGCATGGCCTGGTCGACGAAGACGATGTCGAACCCGTTGTCGCGTGCGTGCTGTAGGCCTTCAGCGCCAGAAGAAGCACTGACCACGGCATGGCCGCGCACCGAGAGGAGCTTGGCGAAGACGGATCGCACCATCTGCTCGTCGTCCACCATCAGGATGCGAGCGGCTACGTGGTCAGGCGCGGGGCCGTCGCCAGAGGGCGTCGGGGGCGAGTCCGTCGCCGGAGGGAAGGTGATGTCGAACCGGGTGCCTTCGCCGGGGGTCGATGAGACGTCGATGGTGCCTTCGTGCTCCTGGACGATGCCGTGCGTGACGGCCAGGCCCATGCCGGTCCCGCGTTCGCCTTTTGTCGTGAAGAGCGGTTCGAAGATGTGCTCGCGCACCGATTCGGGCATGCCCATGCCGGTGTCTTCTACGGTCATCCAGATGCCGCGTGCCTCATCGTGGCGCAGGCGCAGGGCCAGCGTGCCGCCTTTGGGCATCGCCTGCACGGCATTCAGGACCAGGTTGACGAGTACCTCACGCAGCTCGGTCGCGGAGCCGAGGAGCGGGGGCACCTCCTCCAGGTCCAGCTCCAGGTCGATGGTGATGCCCTGCCGCCGCGGCTCGTTGTGCCAGTACGGGCGGGTAAGGTTCACGCAGTCCTCCACGATGCTGACGAGGTCCACATGCTCGAACCGCGTGCGCTTCTCCTGGCGGATGAACTGTTGCAGCCGCTTGATGAGCGCCGCCCCGTCCAGCGCTGCCTGCTCGATCGTGTCCAGGTGCTGGTAGCTTTGGCTACGTTCGGAGGGCGTGTCCGGCGCCTCCGAGGCCCGCATGCTCTTGAGGAGTTGCGTGTAGCCCAGGATGCCACTCAGCAGATTGTTGAACTCGTGCGCGATGCCCATCGTCATGCGTCCCAGCACTTCGAGCCGGTGCCGCTGCGTCTGGCTGGTCGTCCACGACGTAGGCTCGGCCAGCACTTCGCCGCTCACGGTGATCGCCTGTACTTCGTGGAGCTCGGCGGCGTCGGAGGGCAAGTGTACAGGCAGGAAGTTGAGCAGGACGGGGAGCGGTTCGTCGCGGTCGGCGCTGTGGACGGGGAAGATCTGATTGGTGACGAGCGCGCCCTGGGCGGCTTCCGAGACGCACTGCTCGGCGAGGGTGCGATCCTGATCCTGAAGGTGAATCCACGGCTCGTCCGACGCGCCCAGGAGATGCCGCCAGGCATCGTTGCGCGATACGGGCCGTCCCGTCGGAAGAAACGTTGCGACGAGAAGGGCCGGCTCGATGGAGACAAACGATTCGGATGCGTCGTCCATGCAGGCAGCGCGAGGCAGTACAACAAAATGGCGGGGGCAACGTTTGCTATCCGAAGCTCGCACGCCACCGTTGAGTCCGTGCAGGGGGACTCGTACCTTGAGGCGGTCAATCGATGGAGCATGCGTTGTGCGGCGCAGGCCATAAAATAGATCAGAACGAGCGTCATTGTCTACCCATGTGGCACGATAACATCTTAGGTACCATCGGCAACACGCCTCTCGTACGCATCAACCGCCTGGCAGACGACGTGCCGTGCACCGTCCTGGCCAAGGTCGAGTTCTTAAATCCGGGAGGATCCGTAAAGGACCGGATCGGCGTGGCCATGATCGAGGCCGCCGAGGCGTCGGGCGACCTGAAGCCCGGCGGGACCATCATCGAAGGCACCAGTGGCAACACCGGGGCGGGGCTGGCGCTGGCTGCCATCGCCAAAGGCTATCGCTGCATCTTCACGACGACGGACAAGCAGAGCCAGGAGAAGGTGGATGTGCTCCGGGCCATGGGGGCCGAGGTGCTCGTGTGCCCGACCAACGTCGAGCCGGACGATCCGCGCTCTTACTATTCCGTCGCCCGCCGCCTCGCTGACGAAATCCCCAACTCGGTCTATCTCAATCAGTATGACCACCCGGCCAACGCGGAGGCGCACTACCAGACGACGGGCCCCGAACTCTGGGAGCAGACGGAGGGCCGCATCACGCACTACGTCGCCGGGGCGGGGACGGGAGGGTCTATCTCAGGCACCGCGAAGTACCTCAAGGAGCAGAATCCGAGCATCAAAGTGATCGGCGTGGACCCGTACGGCTCGGTCTACTACTCGTATTTCCACACCGGTGAGTTCAAGCACGACGACATCTTTCCGTACCTGACGGAGGGCGTCGGCGAGGACATCCTGGCGGGCAACATGGACTTCGACATCGTGGACGACTACGTCCGCATTACCGACAAGGAGTCGATGCAGATGACGCGTCGGCTTGCGCGGGAGGAGGGCCTGTTCGTCGGGCAGTCGTGCGGCATGGCACTGGCCGGGGCGCTGCAATGGCTGCGGGAGCACAGCGACGATCTGACCGAGGAGGACGTGGTCGTCGTCATGTTGCCGGATTCGGGCTTCCGCTACCTCTCTAAGACCTACAACGACGAATGGATGCGGCGGCATGGTTTTTTGGAAGAGAAGCCGGACCTGACCGTCGCCGAGGTGCTGACGGCCCGTGAGAAGAAAGGGCACATGGTCGCTGTCGCGCCCGATGATACGCTGGCTGTCGCCATCCGGCGGATGACGGAGCACGGCATCTCCCAGCTTCCGGTGATCGACGAGACCGAGGTCGTCGGCAGCCTGACCGAGTCGCTCATCCTC
>JAAAOL010000039.1 GCA_009908885.1 Bacteroidota bacterium
GTGCGTCCGTGGCGGCGTCCCAGGTCAGCGTGACGGCGTTCCCGTCGATGGCAGCCGCGAGGCCGCTCGGCGCGGAGGGCGGCGTATTCTCTGGACGCACGTTGTTCTGATAGAGGCGAGGTCGTCCGTTGTCCGGTGCGCTCAGATCCAGGTCCCCATCCCCATCGTAGTCTACCCACGCCACGTCGTTGCTGAAGGTGGACTCCACGCGCTCTCCGCTGTCGGTGAACTGCCCGTCCTCGTTCCGATAGATGCGCGTGGTCCCGCCGAGCCGGGCGGCCAGGTCGACCCATCCGTCGTTGTCGAAATCGCCGGGATAGAGCGTCAGAGGCGCGCTCGGAAGCCCAGCCTGCTCGGCCCGGAACGTTCCGTTCCCCACGTTCACGTAGATGAGAGCTGTCGGAGCGATGTTCGTGAATCCCGATGCGGCGAGATCGAGCAGGCCGTCCGCGTTGGCGTCGACCCAGGCCAGCGAGGGCTGCGCGATCCCTTGGAATCCCAGTTCCCGGACGTATCCGCCTCCGTCGTAGCGGTAGAAGGCGAGATCGGAGTCCGGCGACCCTGCCCTCGGAACGCCAGCCAGAGCGAGATCCAGGTCGCCGTCCGCATCATAGTCGCCCCAGGTCGCATCTCCCCGCAGTTCTGGAAGGTCGGTGTCGACCACGACAAAGGCATCGTTGCCTTCGTTGCGGACGATGTGCAAGGCTCCTCCAGCACCCTCGCTGCCTGCAACGAGCAGGTCGAGGTCGGTGTCGGCGTCATAATCGCCCCACTCGACCCGTCCATCGGAGATGCCGGGCAGCATTGCATTCAGCGGCGCAAAATTGCCATCGTCGTTGCGGTAGATGCGCGTCTCGAGATTCCCAGACGAGGTCTGACCGGTAAGGGCGAGGTCGAGGTCACCGTCCGCGTCATAGTCGCCCCAGGCCGCCGGACCGTTCGGGGCTGACAAGAGCGCGTCTGCGAAGGCCAGCGTGTCCGCGTCAGTGCGGTAAATATGCGCGAAACCGCCACCCGCCACGCCCGTGAGCAGCACGTCGTAGTCGCCGTCTGCGTCGTAGTCGCCCCAGGCGTGCGTGACGGAGTTGGCAGGCGGGAGCCCAATGTCGCGGGGCGTCAGTGGCGCCAGGGGGTCGGCCACGACCTCGCGGGAGAAGGCGCTCTCGTTGCCCGTGATATCCACCGCCGTCAGCCGGTAGTAGTAGATCGTCCCGTTCGTCACGCCGCGATCCACGTAGGTCGTGTCGGTCCCCACCGTCACCGAGGCGATGCGGTTCGTCGGCGCGGGTGTGGTGCCCCGGTAGATACGGTAGCGCGCCAGGTCGTCCTCCATGTTGGACATCCAGGTGAGCCGCACCTGTCCGTCGCCGGGAATCACGGCCAGCCCCGCCGGGGGCGCTGGAGGCGTCGTGTCGTTCGGGTCGCCGGTGGTAAAGATCTGCTCTTCGCTGAAGGCGCTCCGGCGCAGCCCGCCGTCGACGGCTTGCACGCTCCAGTAGTAGATTCCCTCGGGCAACCGGAGGCGCCATCGCGTATTCGTACCGACGTTGCCAGGTCGCGGTACGAGGCGCAGCCCATCCGGCCGGCTCATCGACGCCAGGACGTCGTTCAGGCCCGGCTCCAGGCCCACACGCAGGGTGTAGGTCAGCGCGGCGCGCGGCGTGTGGTCATCGGTGGAAGGATCCCAGGAAAACTCGACGAAGGCGCCGTCGCGCTCGGCACGCAGGCCTTCGGGCACCGAGGGCGTAGCGTTCGGCGGGGCCTCTTCGCTGCGCAACCCCTCGCTGCGCCGCTCGCCCTGTCCCGTCTCTCCCATGAGATATGCGTCGAGATCGCCGTCGTTGTCATAGTCGCCCCATTTAACGTCTCCCGAGGCGCGTCCGAACAGGCTGGTAAGGGTCGCAAAGTTCGCGGTGCCGTCGTTGCGTAGCAGGCGGAACGTCACCGTACCCGGCGGTCGGAGGCCTCCGAGCACCGCGAGGTCGGGCTGCCCGTTGGTGCTGTGATCGGCCCAGTCCTGAGCGCCGAGGTAGCCACCGAGGAGCCGGAGACCCGCGTCGGCGAAGGCGCCCCCCTCGTTGCGGTAGACGTAGGTAGTCCCCCGAAGCAAGAACGGGCCGAACTGCCCGCCACTAATAGCGACATCGAGGTCGCCATCGCTGTCGGCGTCCACCCAGGCCGCCGAAGTGAAGATCAAGGGTGCGATCTCCAGAGGCAGCTTGGTGAACGCACCGCCGCCCTCGTTGCGATAGATCTGCGCCAGGAAGGCCTGCGGCACTCGGCGGATGCCCGTCAACAAGAGGTCCAGGTCACCGTCGTTATCGTAGTCGCCCCAGTCGAGTCCGCCGAAGCCTAGCGGGTCGAAGCCCGGCGTCTGAGGTGCGAAGACGAACGGCCCCTCCTCGGAGCGGCGGTGCTCGTACAGGTACGTCACGAAGTTGCCCGCACCGTCGAGGCCCGTAAGGGCGAGGTCGAGGTCGCCATCGTTGTCGACGTCGCCCAGGGCCATGTCGCCCCGCACGACGCCCGGCAGCGTCGTGCGGCGCCGGAAGAGCCGGTCACCCCCGACGTACGCGTACACGTCGACCTGCGGAGCGGCATCCGTTGCGGTCCGACCGTTGATGAGGAGATCTAGGTTGCCGTCGCCGTCCAGGTCGGCCCATTCCACGTCGCCGTCCAGCCGGTTCACGAAGGGCCGAGGCGGCCGCCGGTCGAAGGGGTCTTCGCCCTGGTTGAACGGCGTGCGGTAGCGGGTAAGAAAGACGGTGCCCCCGCCCGGACGAACGAAGGAGGTGTCGCCGTAATTCAGATAAAAGAACCCGGATGGTCCTGTGAACCGGCCTACTTGCATGATGTCGAGGTCGCCGTCCTGATCGACGTCGCCCCAGGCAAATTCGCCGTGGCTAAAGTCTGCCATCTCATCCGTCATGATCGTGAACCCCGTGCCGGGCTGCGCCTGCACCGGCACGGCAAGAACAGCGAGGACCCCGACGAGCACGATGCGCCAGGCTGGTGCGAGCGAGGAATGCACGATCAGGGAAGGGCAATGATGGAAAGGCAAGACCACGGAAAGGCCAGGGAGAGCAACCGCACCTCCGACGGTGCGGCTGTGGCATCGCACCCTCTAACGAACCACGACCAGTTGCTGGCTGCGCACCGACGTCCCGGCCTGCATGCGGACGAAGTAGACCCCGGCGCTCACGCGGCGCCCGGAGGCGTCCGTGCCGTTCCAGGACACCTGCTGGCGGCCAGCGGGCTGCACCCGGTCGACGAGGCGGGCGACCTGCGCGCCGAGCACGTTGTAGACGGTGAGCGTCACGGACGCGGCGTCGGGCAGGTCGTACCGGAGGGTCGCCGTCTCGCGGAGCGGGTTGGGATACGCCGGGTGCAGCGCGAGGCGCGTCGGGAGCGTCTCCTCCTCGTCCACGTCCGTGCTGACGCCGTCGCCGCCCGCGTTCTGGATGGTAAAAGAGCCCTCTTCCGCGAAGGGCGACCCTTTGTAGCTCCCATCGACGGCCTGCACGCTCCAGTAGTAGGTGCCTTCCGGCAGATTCCGCAGCGTCCATTGCGTGTTGTGGTCCACGTTGCCGCGCCCCGGCACGTAGCGATAGCCCGTCTCGGGATCCGCCATCGGCGCGACGACGTCCGTGCCGCCCGGCGCCGTGCCCACACGCAGGGTGTAGGTCAACCCGGCCTGCGGCATCTGCTCGTCCGTGGCGGCCGTCCACGAGAGCGTGGCCGTCCCGCCCTGCGTGGTGGCCTGCAGCCCGTCCGGCGGCGTCGGCGGCGTGTTGACGATGCGGTAGTCGTTGCGGTAGAGGGTGGTGAGCGGGCTGCCGCTGCTGTTGAGCCCCGCCGAGAGCAGGTCGAGGTCGCCGTCGCTGTCGTAGTCGCCCCAGAGCGAGGAGACGATGGCCGTGCTGGGCAGCGTGATGACGTAGGCGAAGCGCCCGCTGCCCTGATTCTGGTAGACGCGCGTGAGGCGGGTGCCCAGCGCCGAGCGCCCACCGCTGACGTACAGGTCGAGGTCGCCGTCGCTGTCGTAGTCGCCCCAGGCCGCCGCGCCGTAGACGATGCCGTCCAGGTCCAGGTCGATGGGCGTGAGCGTGCCGCCGTCGTTGCGATACACCTGGATCACGCCGTCGAGCACCTGCGGGCTCAGTTCGCCGCCGGTCAGCACGAGATCCAGGTCGCCGTCGTTGTCATAGTCGCCCCAGTCGACCGAGGTGAAGGCGAGACCTTCCAGTCCGGCCTCCACGCGGGTGAAGGTGCCCGCGTCGTTGCGGTAGAGATCGGTAAAGAAGCCGCCGTCGTTGTCCGCGCCGGAGAGCACGAGGTCGAGGTCGCCGTCGTTGTCGACGTCGCCCCAGGCGGCATCGCCGAAGGCCACGTCGCGCAGCCCCGCCTCGACGGCGGAGAACGTGCCGCCGTCATTCCGGTAGAGCGCCGTGACGTACGCGTCGTCGGACGTGGAGCCGGTGAGCAGCAGGTCCGCGTCGCCGTCGTTGTCGACGTCGCCCCAGGCCACGGCGCCGCCGTACAGGTCGGGCAGCGCCGTCTCCACCGGCACGAGCGTCCCGTCCTCGTTGTCGTAGAACACCGTGCGCGCCGCGAACGGAAACTGCGGCTGCGTGGTGCCAGTCATGGCGAGGTCCACGTCGCCATCGCCGTCGGCATCCTGCCAGGCCATCCGGGCGTGCCACATCTGGGCCGAGAGCGGCTCCTGCTCGTAGGTGTGCCGCCACGTCTCCTGGTTCTCCTCAACGACGAGGGCTTCCTCGCGGCTGTAGGCGATGAACGCCTCCGGCACGAACGGCTGAAACCGGCTCGTATTGCCTGCCGCGGCGATGTCGAACCGGCCGTCCCGGTCCACGTCGGCAAACCCGACGGCGCCGTAGCTGAGGGACGGGAACGTGGTCTCGACGAAGGTGAAGGTGAACGGCTGGCTGGCCGCCGGGCGCTCGGCCAGCAACGCGACGAGGCCGATGCACAGACCGGCCAGAAGCAGCGAACGGGACATGAGGGACATGGTGGGTGCGACGAAGACGGGGAGAGGGGACGACGGTCAAGGTCGGCCCAATCTAGGCGATCAGGCCTCCAGCACCGGCGCCTGCTCGTTGGAGATTGTGTTAATCATCCACTGCGGCCCAACCCGTCTTGCTGCCGCGCCCGCAATATCAGCGTCCGTCCCGCCAATCGAAAGGGACAAATGCCGGAACCGTCAGCGCTCCCTGGTGAATGGTGCTGCATCGCGCTTGGATGGCACGGTGAGGCTCTGCTCTGCCGCAAACGGCGACCCCACGAAGCTGGCGTCCACCGCCTGCACGCTCCAGTAGTAGGTGCCTTCCGGCAGGCCGCGCAGCGTCCACCGCGTGCCATGCCCGGCGTTGCCCGCCCGGGGCACGAGGCGCCGCCCGTCCGGCAGGCTCATCGGTGCGACGACGTCCGTGCCGCCCGGCGCCGTGCCCACGCGCAGGGTGTAGGTCAACCCGGCCTGTGGCGTCCGCGCGTCCGTAGCCGCGTCCCAGGCGAAGGTCACCACGTCGCCGTCGCGCTGACTGCGGAGGTTGGTCGGGGCCTGCGGCGGGTCGTTTCCGGGGGGCACGTTGGTGCGGTAGGCCGCCGTCGCAACCTCGCCCGTCAGGACGAAGTCGAGCACGTTGCCGAGGTCCAGGTGGCCCCAGGCAGCCGCTCCGGCTGGCGCGGACGGAAGCACGATGCCGCTGTCGGTAAAGGAGGGCCCCTCCTTCAGATAGATCGCCGAGCGGCCGTTGCTCGCGGCGAGGAGGTCCAGGTCACCGTCGTTGTCATAGTCGCCCCAGGCCAGCGTCCCGTCCGGCGTCGCGAGCACGTCCGGGTCGAGGCGCGTGAAGGCGTCGCCGCCCTCGTTGCGGTAGAGCAGCGTCTCGGGGCCATCCCGACCCAGACCGGACACGACGAGATCGGCGTCGCCGTCTGCGTCGTAGTCGCCCCAGGCCAGGGTGCCGCGCGCGAGCCCCAGCAGCCCGGCCTCGACGCGCGTAAACGCACCCGCATCGTTGCGGTAGAGATCGGTAAACGCCGCACCGGCCTCGTCCTCCCCGATGAGGGCGAGGTCCAGGTCGCCATCCGTGTCATAGTCCGCCCAGGCCAGCGTGCCGCGCGCGGCGGGGCGCCAGCCGACGTCCTCGCGCTGGAACGCGCCGTCCTCGTTGCGGATGAGCAGCGTCGCCGGGGCGCTGGGCTGCCCGACGAGCAGGGCGAGGTCCAGATCGCCGTCGCCGTCGGCATCGCCCCAGGCCAGCGAGGCGTGCTCGCCGCCCGGCAGGCGGTCGGTCACGAGGGTGAGCGTGTCGGGATCGTTGCGGTAGATGCGCGTCGCGCTGAGGCTGCCCTCTCCAGCCACGGCGAGGTCCAGGTCGCCATCGCCATCATAGTCGCCCCACGCCGCGTCGCCGTCGCGGACGCCAAGAATCGGCTGCACGTTGGTAAACGTCCATCGCAGCGGTTCGCTCTGCCCGTCGTTCCGATAGAGTGCGGCTCGAAAGCCCCCGCTCCCCCGCCCGAGGACGAACAGGTCATGGTCGCCATCGCCGTCATAGTCGCCCCAGGCGACGTCGCCTGTATTCAAGCGCGGAAGCCCCGCCGAGAAGGGCATGAGGGGCGGGGCCGGGCGGGCGACGACCTCGTCCGAGAAGGCGCTGCGGTTGCCGGAGCGGTCCGCGGCCTGCACGCGGTAGTAGTAGGTGGAGTCGTTGACGACGGTGCTGTCCACGTAGGTCGTCACGTCCCGCTCCACCGTCGCGAGAGCCGTGGTCGCCGGCGAGGTGCGGTCCCGGTAGATGAAGTAATTCGCCAGGTCGTCCGCCGGGCTCGACGTCCACGAGAGCGTGACCACGCCATCGCCCGCCACGGCGACGAGGTCCGTCGGCGGGTCGGGCGGCGTCCGGTCGTCGGGGTCGCCCGCTGCCACGACCTGATCGGCGGCGAAGGGCGAGGCGGCCAGGCTCGCGTCGATGGCCTGCACGCTCCAGTAGTAGAGGCGGTCGTCGTCCAGCCCGCGCACGACCCACTGCGTGCTGCTGCCCACGTTGCCGCGCCCGGAGACGCGCCGCCGTCCGGTCTCGGGATCGGCCAGCGGCGCCACCACGTCGACCGCCCCCGGCGCGGTGCCTACGCGCAGCGCGTAGGTGAGGCCCGTCGCGGGCGTCCCGACGACGCCGGTCTCCGTGGTATCCACGGCCACGTCCCAGGAGAAGATCACCGCCTCGCCCTCGCGGCGGCTGCGGAGGTTGGTCGGCGCCCTGGGCGGCGTGTTGTCCGGCGGAAGCTCGAACTGGCGGAGGTAGAGTTGAAGGACGAGGACATCGTCCAGCGCGCCGGACGGGTCCGGGACGGCGCCCGCCACGGCGAAGTCGGCGTCGCCGTTGCCGTCGAAGTCGAAGGTCTGCACGTCGCCGTGTTCGACGGGCATCGGCGTGTAGCCGTCGACGGGCCCCTCCCTGAAGCCCTCTCCCTCATCGTTGGTGAAAAACCGGGTCGTGGTGCCGCCGACGGTGTTGAAGAATCCGGAGACGAACAGGTCGCCCCAGCCGTCGGCGTCGTGGTCGCCCCAGGCGGTGCGGGTGTAGAAGAGATCCGGAAGCCCGGCGTCGACCTCGGTAAAGCGGCCGCCGTCGTTGCGCATCAGCGCCGTGATGCGGTTGGTCAGAAAGATGCCGAACTGCGTGCCGGAGAGCAGCAGGTCGAGGTCGCCGTCGGCGTCCACATCGTTCCAGTCGATCGTGCCGAAGGCGACGTCCGGCAGGTCCGCCGCCGCCTCGGTGAGCACGCCGTCGTCGTTGCGCAGATAGACGGTCTGCACGTCGGTGTTGGACGAGATGCCCATGAGCACCAGGTCGGCATCGCCGTCGCCGTCCGCATCGGCCCACGACGCGTCGCCGAAGCCGAGGTCCGGGAGCGCGACGCCGCTGGGCGCCAGCGTTCCGCCGTCGTTGCGGTAGAGGCGCGTTCGGGGTTCATCGTCCGCGTTCAGGCCCGTCACCACCAGGTCGGGGTCGCCGTCGCTGTCCGCATCGCCCCAGGCCAGGGCGGCGCCGTAGACGCCTTCCAGGCTGACCGCGACCGGTTCGAAGCGCCCGCGGCCGTCGTTGCGGTAGAGGCGTGTGATGGGCGCATACGGCGGTGCCTGCGAGGTCGCCCCGGCGAGGGCGACGTCGAGGTCGCCGTCCCGGTCGTAGTCGGCCCACGCGAGGTCGCCATAGATGACGCCGGGCCCGACCGTCCGCTGGGTGTTCGTAAAGGTGCAGGGGTCCATCGGCGGGCAGAGGTAGGTGAACTGCCGCACCTGCGTCTCCAGCACGCGCCGGTCCTGGCGCACCACGTCGCCGCTAGCCTCCGGGACGAGGCCCGTCACCACCTGGTCGAGCAGCCCGTCGTTGTTTACGTCTCCCCAGATCCCCGCGCCCCGGTAGTACCCGGTCGGGAAGGTGCCCTCCAGCAGATATCGACCGGACGGAGGAAAGACGAGATCGTATCCCGAGACCTGAATCTGGGCCCGGGCCTGGCTGGCAAACGCGAGTCCTGCGACCAGGAGGAGGGCCGTGCAGAGCGCACACCGCTGCAGCATGGAGACGCACGAGGGGGTGAGAGAAACCGTCAGCAGTGCGCTAAGATGCAGGGTTCCGATCCCACAGGCAAGGTGGAAACGCGTGCGCTATTCGAGCTCGAAGGGGATGAGCGAGCCGAAGATGCCGAACGTGCGCAGGCGCTCGCGGCCCATCGGGCTCTGGTACGTCGTGGTGAAGACCGTGAGGACGAAGAAGTCACGGTACGTCGTCTGTTGGATGAGCTGGCCCGGCGGCGTCGTGGCGACCATCTGGTCCAGCAGGTTGTCGCTGTGCATGCGCATCCGGAGCGCGGCGTCGGTGGGCGCAGCGTCGGACGCCGGGGCGATGGCGGCGTATCGCTTCTGCAGTTCACGCTGGAAGTCTGGCTGCTCGGGCCGGGTCAGAAAGGCAGCGAGGGCCGTTCCACCGACGACGAAGACGAACAGGAAGAAGCGAGCCATGACGAGCCTCCACGAGGCGGGTGGATGGATGCGTAGCTGTTATCGGTTCAGGCTGATGATGTCCTGATGCTCAATGTCGCACGTCGTGAGGCGTGATCCGTGATGGGCACAGCCATTGCTTCAGCAGCGTATTGTCACGCATCACGTAATACGCACCACGTTCTCAGCGACACGGACAGCGCCCGACGAAAGCGGTACGACATACAAGTACGTACGCTCTTCACAATTGCTCCCCACTAAATCATTAATAAGCAGGTGCTTAGCAAGGCGCCGTACGGCGGACGGTTAGCGCTGCACCTGCTGGGAGGCCAGCGCGGCGTCCTGGGCCGGTTGTAAATCCTCGCCCTCGGCCTCCAGGTCCTCGTCCAGGTCGGCTTCGATCCAGCGGGTGAGGACGCCCGTGAGCACGTAGAACAGCGGCGTGTCGGCCAGCGCGATGCCGGCCTTGAACAGGTACTGCCCGAGGACGATGCCGCGCCAGGTGTCCCACGCGATGGGCGTCGTGTTGGGGTTGCTGTCCACCTGCGGCCAGAGGACCAGCGCGATGGTCACGACCATGACGGTATCGACGAGCTGGCTGAAGACGGTCGAGCCGTTGTTGCGCAGCCACATGTGCCGCCCGTCGGTCAGGTCGCGCCAGAACTCGAAGACCTGCACGTCGACGAACTGGGCCGTGAGGTAGGCCACCATCGAGCCGAAGACGATGCCGGGCAGCAGCCCGAAGACCGTGCTGAAGGCCTGCTGGCTTACGGGCGAGCGGTCGTAGATGGGCGCGTGGTTGGCGATCCAGACCACGATGGTGACGAAGACGCTCACCGCAAAGCCCACCTTGACGATGAGGCTGGCCCGCTTCCGCCCGTACAGCTCGGAGATGAGGTCCGTGGCCAGAAAGGTGACGGGATAGGCGATGATGCCGCACGAGAGCTCCTGGCCAAAGAAGACGAAGAACTTGCCCGCGATGGCGTTGGTCATCACCAGCGCCCCCAGGAAGATGCCTGCGAGCAGCAGGTAGACGCGTTCAGCGCGGTTCGGCGTAGCCGTCCGTAGCGCGGCGACGGTCGAGTTCATGACGTCGGTGGGGCGGGGCGGTGGTCAGAGGATTCGGAAAGGAGTCGTATCCGGTGCGGACGTCGTCGCTCCCCCGTCCGTGTAACGTTATTGATTCTGATTCGTGCGCATCCGTTCCAGCAGATCGCTCAGCTGGCGCTGCTCCTCCTCGGTGAGGTGCTCGGTCAGGTGGCGCTGCACCTCGTCGACGTCCTCCTGCATGCGGCCCAGCAGGGCCAGGCCCTCGTCGGTGATGCCGACCTCGACGACGCGGCGGTCGTATTCCGCGCGGCGGCGGTCCACCAGGTCGCTGCGCTCCAGCCGGTTCAGCAGGCGCGTCACGTCGGGCGTGCGGTCCAGCAGGCGATCGCCGATCTGGCTGCACGTGAGCCGGTCCGGATGGCTGCCCCGCAGGATGCGCAACACGTTGTACTGCGCGGGCGTCATGCCGTGCGGCGACATGGCGGCGGAGAGTTCCGACGTCAACCACGAGTTGGTCACCATGATGTTCAGCATGGCCTCCTGTGCGGGCGAGACGAACTGGTCTTGCTTGATGAGTTCAGAGAGCTTCATGGTGTGTGGGGGGTACAAGAGCACTCGAATAGCAGCGAAGACCGACGACGGTGCCGCTCCGCGCAGAGCGTCCGAACGTAGCTACGAACAGCGAAGCTACGCGAACACCGCCCGGGGAGGGTCTTCGGCCCCGTGGCGGTGGAGGACGAGTTGCGAAAGCGTGACTACCGAAGGGCGCTGAGAGACGGCGCGGCGATCGCGTCTCTGGGCTCCTGATTTCCCATCGCCTTGCTCCGCTGCGCTTCCCTTTCGGGCGGCACATAGAACCCGCTGGCGTCATGGCACCCCGTCCCGCTCGGTCGGTGGACGGGACGACTTCCCACCTGAGGCTACCCCCATCGACAGGAGACGTTCCGGCTAATACCTACTCGTCACTAGCTCGCCACGACCGCCGCCTCCACGGGCACATCGACCGTCGGCAGCGTGAAGCCGAACGTCGAGCCGCGCCCGGGGCTGCTCTCGACGACGAGCTGCTGCTGATGCGCGCCCAGGATGTGTTTTACGATGGCGAGGCCGAGCCCGGTGCCGCCCTGCACGCGCGAGCGGCTCTTGTCCACCCGGTAGAAGCGCTCCGTCAGGCGCGGGATGTGCTCCGGCGCCACGCCGATCCCGTCGTCCACCACGGACACCTTGACGGCGCCGCTGGGCAGCAGCCGCGCCACGTGTTCGACGTGGCCGCCCGGGTTGTTGTACTTGATGGCGTTGTCCGTCAGGTTGATGAGCACCTGACGGATGCGCTCGCGGTCGCCCTCGACGGGCGGCAGGTTGCCCGGCACGTGGTGGCGCAGCGTCACCTCCTTCGCCCGCGCGGCGGGTTCGAGCGACTCGATCACTTCCTCGGTCAGCTTCAGCAGGCTGAACGGCTCGACGGTCATCTGCAGCTCCCCCGTCTCGATGCGGGAGATCTCGGCCAGGTCGCTGGCCAGGTTGCTCAGGCGGCTCGCGTTGCGCAGGATCTTCTCGACGAAGCGGCGGCGGTTCTCGGTGTCCTCCAGCGCGCCCTCCAGCAGCGTCTCGGCGAAGCCCTGGATGGCGAAGATGGGCGTCTTGAGCTCGTGCGAGACGTCGCCCAGGAACTCGCGCCGGTAGTTTTCGAGGCGCTTCAGCTCGCGGATCTCTTTCTCCAACGCCTGCCCCGTGCGGTAGACCTCCCAGATGAGCGCGTCCAGCTCGTCGTCGCGCTGCACGCGGGCGGCGTCCAGGTTGTCGAACTGGTGCTTGCGGATCTGTTGCAGCGTGGCGCGCCCCCGATCCAGGCGGGCCGCGAGGACCCGGTGGGCCACGTACAGCGCGAGCCCGCCCACCCCGAGCGCCAGCAGGAGCGTCTGCCAACCGCCCCCCACGGGCAGGGCGCGCACCGCCACCGCCAGCACCAGCGTCCCGGCGGCGACGGCAGCCCCCAGCTTGAGGGCGACGCGGTTGAACCGTAAGGGATGAGACTCTGGCATGTCGTGAGGACCTGTCCGTCTCGGGCGGGCCGCCACCAGCGGGCGCCTCCGCGACGACTATTCCATGAACTTGTACCCGACGCCTTTGACCGTCTCGATGTACTCGCTGCCCAGCTTCTCGCGGATCTTGCGGACGTGCACGTCTACCGTGCGGTCCACCACGTACACGTCGCGGCCCCACACGTGATCCAGCAGCTCCTGGCGCGAAAACACCTTGCCGGGGTGCGAGGCGAGGAAGTAGAGCAACTCGAACTCCTTGCGGGGAAAGCGCATCTCCTCGCGCTCGTCGTCGCGCTCCCGGAAGACGAGGTAGCGGTCGCGGTCCACCTCCAGGTCGTGTACGCGCAGCAGGTCCGGCGGCTCCTCGTAGCGGCGCACCCCGCGCAGCAGCGCCTTCGACTGGCTGACGAGCACCGGGATGGAGATGGGCTTGCTGAGGTAGATGTCGGCGCCCACGTCGAGGCCTTCTACGTGCTCCTCCTCGCCGCTGAGGGCCGTCAGCATGAGGATGGGGATGGTGCGGAGCTGGGCGTCCTGCCGCAGGCGGCGGCACACCTCGATGCCGTCCATGCGGGGCATCATGATGTCGAGGATGATGAGGTCGGGCTTCTCGTCCTCCGCCTTGCTGAGCGCCTCGACGCCGTCACGGGCCAGCACCACCTCGAAGCCTTCGCGCTCCAGGTTGTACTGCAAGAGATCGAGGATGTCGTCTTCGTCATCGACGACGAGGACCTTGTGGGGGATGTCGGGTTGGCTATCGGCCATCGATGCAGAATGCAGGAGTGAACGCGTGCGTCTCTACGAATCCGCCCGCCGAAGGGGCCGGAGCAGTGTAACATACGAGTAGTACGCCCCCAGGCCATTATCGAACCGTTAAGTCCCCGTTTTGCTCGCTCCCGGCCTAACCGATGAGGGCAGCGGACAGCCGAACGGGATAAGCGCCTGCTTAATTGCACAGGGTGAGGTTATGCTTCGGCGAGTTTGGTGTCTATCTACACGATGCCACGGATGCAGGCGCCGTCTGTGCCTTTCCTTCCGGCGCTCCGTGGCTGCTCTACTCCTTTCTCACCTCGACCAGGGGGATACTCTTATGGCTCACGCTCCGCATCACGGCATGGCGCGCTTCAAGATGCACGCGCCCCACTCGCGCTACTTCGCCTCCGGCAAGTTCGGGCGCCTCTTCCCCACGCTGCCGCCCCTCCGCCTGCACGGCACCTCGGATCCTGACCTCCGGCACGCCCTCATCGACCTCGGCAAGGCGGGCGGCATCATGGACCCCGCCCATGCGGACAACAGCGGGCAGGACAAGGACAACGACACGATCCCGGCGGGCTTCGGCTTCCTGGGCCAGTTCATCGACCACGACATCACGCTCGACGTCTCCTCCAGCCTGGAACGCCAGAACGACCCCGAAGGGATCGAGAACTTCCGCACGCCGGTGCTCGAACTGGACAGCGTCTACGGCTCCGGTCCGGAGGCCACGCCGTACCTGTACGACCGCGACGGCGTCCACCTGCTCGTGGAAGAACGCCACGGGATCGATCAACTCCCGCGCACCAGCGTCAACGCCGCCATCATCGGCGACCCGCGCAACGACGAGAACCTGATCATCTCGCGGCTCCAGCTCGCCTTCATCCAGTTTCACAACGCGATGGTGGATGCGCTCGCAGCGAACGGCACGGCGGCGGAGCATCTGTTCGAAGAGGCCCAGCGGCTGGTCCGCTGGCACTACCAGTGGATCGTGCTGCACGAGTTCCTGCCGCTGACGATCGGCAAAAAGCTGACGGACGACATCTACACGGGCGACTGCACCGGGGGCGGGCGGCTGTTCTACCACTGGCGGCACGAGCCCTTCATCCCGATCGAGTTCGCCGTGGCGGCCTACCGCTTCGGCCACAGCCAGATTCCCGGCCAGCTCAAGGTCAACGACGACTTCAACGGCGGCGCGAAGATTCCGCTGTTCGATCCGAACGAGATCGGCGACAGCGACCCGGACGACCTCTCGGGCTTCGGCGTGGAAGGATCGCGCCGCTACGTGGACTGGAAGTACTTCTTTGCGACGAGCAGCACCACGCCGCAGCCCACGAAGCACATCGACCGCATCCTGGCCGCCGAACTGCTCGACCTGCCGTTCGTGCCGGACCCCGCGCACAGTTCGCTGGCCGTGCGCAACCTGCTGCGCGGGCACAGCTTCGGGCTGCCCTCGGGCCAGGCCGTCGCCTGCGCCATGTGCATCCCTCCGCTCTCGAAGAAGGACCTCGAACATGCAGGGCCGTTCAGCGAGGCGACGCCGCTGTGGTACTACATCCTGGAGGAAGCGCGCGTGGTGGCGGGCGGAGAGCACCTCGGTCCGGTCGGTGGGCGCATCGTCGGCGAGGTGCTGATCGGGCTGCTGGAAGGCGACCGCATGTCGTTCGTGCGGCAGAACCCGAAGTGGACGCCGGCGGACGAAGGCCTCGGCACGACGAGCGACTTCGGGATGGCGGACCTGCTGAAGTTCGCGGGCCTCGCGTAGTCTCGAACGCTGCCTCATCACTCACGAGCACATCACTCACGAGCATGACGGCTCGCCGGT
>JAAAOL010000167.1 GCA_009908885.1 Bacteroidota bacterium
GACGGCCGTCTGCAGCCGCTCCACGTAGCGCGGCGAGCGGTACATGGGCAGCTTGACCTCCAGGTCCATCTCGTCCAGCCACAGCTTGTCGTTCAGCCGCACCGTCGGGATGAGGCCGCGCGAGCGGTACGGATCGCCCACGTCCTGGGCCTCGGGCTCATAGGCGCGCGGGCCGGAGAGGTAGTCGAGGTGGGGCGAGGTGAGGATGCGTTCCATCTCCAGGTGGCCGCCGGGGGCCTGCCGCCCAAACATGGAGAAGTAGTAGCCATAGAAGGTGCCCGTCACGATGGGGCGCGGCCAGTGCGCCTTGACGGTGCGGGCGAAGTGGATGATGTTGTCCGCCACGCCCTCCTGCATGGCGCGGTAGTAATCGATGGTGCGCTGCTCCTGCTGCGGGTCGCGGAAGATGCCGTGCGTCGTCTTACGGCCGTCCATCCCCGGCACCGTCGCCGTCGCGAAGGTCACGGTCGTGTCGTTCCAGGCGGCCTGGAGGGCATCGTTCGTCTCGTAGGTGTCGCGCAGCCAGTCGCGGAAGGCAGCCTGCATGGGGGTGCCGACGTCCGGCTCGTGGTAGAAGAAGCCCCAGTTGTGCCACTCGCCGTAGACGCCGTTCGCCACCTGCATGCCGATGAGGGCGTTCCCCTCGGGCGTGGCGGAGAAGCGGTCGAGGAAGACCTCCAGCTTCTCCGTCGCCTCGGTGCGCCATTTTTCCGAGGCCATGCTCACACGGCGGACCGGGTAGAGGTCGTCTTCGATGAGGCGCGGCAGGCCGAACGGCTGCTCCGGCTGGTAGTCGGCGTCGGCGTAGGCCACCCACTCGTCCGGGTGCTGCGCGGTCCACCACTTGGGCGCGGTCACGTGGAAGCGGAAGATGACACTCGCCGCGGGGCAGACGTCCAGCACGCCGCGGATCTGTTTCTGCGCCATCGTCACGTCGATGGTGCCGTCGGGCAGCCAGACGTGGTCAAAGAAGAGGTCGAGCTGGTAGAGGCGCACGCCGCGCTCGCAGAACTGGGCGATGTTGTGCTGCGGCAGCTCCTCCCAGGACCAGCGCCCGCCCGGCACGTCGGTCAGCGCGTAGAGCATCGGCTGCATCGGCTGGTCATCGACGACGAGGACGGGGCGACCGTTGAGCATCTCGACCGCCGCGGTGCGCGGGGCCAGGTCGTGCGTCTGTTGCGCCTGGACCGACAGCGTCGACAGGAGCAGGAGGGCGAGGAGGCAGGTAACACGAAGCATGTTGGGAGTGGGGAAAAGGGAAGTGGGAAGGGGCATCGAGGAATCGAAGCGGGGAGGGATGGACGCTACGGAGTCGCGGATAGCTCTTTCATCGTGATGCGTACGCACGGGGGAGCGGGAGCCTGGGCGAGCCGGCAGAAGCCCCTCCTCGTTTCGTCCGGTCGTCGATTCGTGGCCTCGTGCCTAAATCACCGTTCGACGCGGCCGGAGCCGGAACCGGCGGCCAGCTTCTCCACCTCGGCGACGGACGAGAGGTTGGCATCGCCGGGGATGGTCTGCTTCAGGCAACTCGCCGCCACGGCGAACTCCAGCGCGTCGCGCGTGTCGTCTTTCGCCAGCAGGCCGTAGATGAGCCCGCCCGCGAACGAGTCGCCGCCGCCGACGCGATCCACCAGCCGGATCTCGTAGCGCTGGCTGCGGGTGGGCGTCGTGCAGTCGCGATCGTCCATCAGCATGGCGCTCCAGCCGTTGTCCGAGGCCGAGAAGCTCTCGCGGAGCGTGATGGCGACGGCGTCGAAATCGTATTCATCCTTCAGGCGCTCGCACAGCCGCGCGTAGCCTGCTTCGTCCAGTTCGCCCGCCTCCACGTCCGTGGCGCCCGCCGTGAGGCCGAGGCTGCGGTCGGCGTCCTCTTCGTTGGCGATGCACACGTCTACGAAGTCCATCAGCGGCTGCATCGTCTGCCGGGCCTCCTCCACCGTCCACAGCTTGGCGCGGTAGTTCAGGTCGCAGGAGACGGTGACGCCCGCCGCCTGCGCCGCCGCCAGCGCGGCCCGCAGCGTCCGGCGCGGATGCTCGCCGAGGGCGGGGGTGATGCCCGTCCAGTGGAACCAGTCCACGCCGTCGAACACCGCGGCCCAGTCGATCTCGTCGGGTGTGAGCGTGGTCACGGCGCTGGCCGCCCGGTCGTAGACGACCTTCGAGGGACGCTGGCTGGCGCCGGTCTCCAGGAAGTAGATGCCGAGGCGGTCGCCGCCGCGCACGATGTGGTCGGTGCGCACGCCGTAGCGCCGCAGGTGGTTCAGCGCGGCCTGGCCGATGGGGTTGCTCGGCAGCTTGGTGACGAAGGCGGCATCGAGGCCGTAATTGGCGAGGCTGACAGCGACGTTGGCTTCGCCGCCGCCGTACGTGGCGTCGAACTGCTGGGCCTGCACGAAGCGCTGGAAGCCGGGCGTGGAGAGGCGCAGCATGATCTCGCCGAAGGTGACAACGGGCATGGGAGGGTCGAGGGTCGAGGGTCGAAGGTCGAGGGTCGAAGGTCGAGGGTCGAAGGTCGATGGGCGAGTCTGCCGTCACGGGCATCACGCACCACGGATCACGCACCACGGATCACGAATCATGGGCCCGGCTACCATGCCCTTATCCGGCGACATCGCAAACGGATTCGTTCTGCCAACCTGAAACCTGCCGACCTGAAACCTGCCAACCTGAAGACCTGCCGACCTGAAGACCTGAAACCCCTCAGGGGCACTGTAGCGTCGTCTCGGGCACGACGTAGCGCAACTCGTCGACGGTCGAGGGCAGCAGCGTCCACCGGCCCTCGTGCCGGGCGACGCCGCCGAAGAAGCCGAAGCCGTTCTCGATGCGGGCCGACGGGTCGGGCAGGCGCCATGCTTCGGTGCGTTCCTCGATCGTCATGCGCAGCCCGTGCAGCTCGACGGAAGAATCATCCACCGGGCGGTTCAGGCGCTGCAGGACGAACGACCGGTCGATCTCCAGCTCGACCGTCAGGCGCCACCCGTCGTCTACCGATTCGCCCTCCTCGTCCAGCGGCAGCGACACCAGCACCGGCGCGTCAACGGTGGGGGGGCGGACGCAGTAGTGCACGGTGGCGCGGTGCGGCGCGCGGGAGAGGCCGTCCCACACGACGGGCTGCTCCAGGCGGCCCAGCAGCGACCGTTCCGGAGGCTGCTCGGACAGCGTGCGAGATGGCGGCAGCGTGAGGCGCGCACGCGTCTCGGCCCCGTCGGAGCGGCGCACCGCGAGGGCATACGTCTCGCCGTGCGTGACGGCATCGGTCGTGAAAAAGAGGAAGCCCACCGTAGTATCCGTCACCTGCACGAGCGAGTCCTGCCACGCCAGCCCCCGGCCCGTCTCCTCGGCCGTCGCGCGCACGGTGGCGTCGAGCGGGGGCGTCGGGGCGGCGGTCGTTTCGCGGACCGGGCTGACGCGAACGAACTGCGTGTCGGCGCCGGTGTCGAGCACGCCGTAGACCGAAAAGAACTCGTCCTCGTTCGTCGCGATGGGATCGAACCCGGCGTCGCACGCACTGACGGCGACGAGTAGCAGGAGGGCGAGGTAAGGGAGGAGGGAGGAGGGAAGGGGGAAGGGGCGGCGGTCGGTCGCAGCACGCATCAGGGCACCTCCACGCGCAGGCCGAGCGACGGGATGAACGGCAGCTGGTCGATCCGCTGATCCGAAAACAGGTCGTAGTCGAACAGGTTATTGCGGTCGTAGACGTTGATGGCCCCGGCCTGGAGCGTCGCCGCGAACCAGTCGGCCTCGAAGCGGCGCTCGACGGAGACGTCCAGCCGGTGGTAGGCGGGCAGGCGGGCGCTGTAGAGGTCGTCCGACTGGATCAGCACGGGACGGCCCGGCTGCGTGGTGAGGTCGTCCGGCGTCTCCACGTCCACGGCGTCGTAGAAGCCCTTGCTGCGCGTAAACGGCAGGCCGGAGCCGAACTGCCAGCGCACGCTCAGCGCGTACGGCCCGCGGGCGTAGCGGAGCAGCGCGTTCACCTGGTGGCGGCGGTCGTGCGGCGGCGCGAACCGGCGGTCGTCCGTCCGGGTGCGCTGCGTGGGCGCGTCGGGCTGGCGGGACAGGATCAGGCGCTCGCCCGTCCGCTGGTAGCGCACGCCCGCGAGGCTGTAGGCGACGGAGGCGTAGACGGTGGGGCGCAGCCACTCCAGCTTCAGGTCGAGCCCGGCGGCCCGGCCCGTCACGAAGTCCACCTGCAGACCGTCGAACGGGCCCACGGCGTACTCGGTGAAGGCCAGGTCGTCCAGGTCTTTGTAGTACGCCTCCGCGCTCAGCGTCAGGCTGTGGGGCAGGCTGCCGCGCCAGCCCGCCAGCCAGTGGATCGCACGCGGCACCCGGGCCCCGTCGGGCGACGGAAACCAGGCCGTGAAGGCGTCGGTCACGTCCCGCGCATTGTAGAGGCCGACGATGTCCTGCCGGTAGAGGCCCCAGGCGGCGCTGAAGGCGTGGCGGCCCGCCCGTCCGCCGGGACGCCACGTCACCCGCAGGCGCGGTTCGAAGGACACCTGCGAGCGGCTCGGGAACGAGTGCATCCGCAGGCCCGGCGCCACCCGCCACGCCGGACTGAGCTGGCTCGTCACGTCGAGGTACATGCCGCCCTCGGAGATGTATTCCTCCCGCGTCCCATCGGCCCCGCCGAAGTCGTTGATGAAGCCGTAGCTGCGCCCGAAGACGCCCACGTGCACGTCCGTCGCGCCGAGGTAGTAGACGAACTTGGCCTCCACGCCGCCGGTGCGGGCCTCGGCCGTGCGATGCGGGGCGCTGGCCGGTTCGTACTCGCTGTCGAGGCGGGAGACGAAGAAGCGGATCTGGGCCAGCGCGGAGAATTCCTCGGGCAGATACGTGTAGTGGCCGCCGTAGGCGAGGTTATTCCACCGGATGCGGTTCGACTGGCCGTCCACGTTCGCCACGTCGCCCTCGTCGAACGTGTGCAGCCCGGTCAGCTGGAGGCTGCTGGTGCGATTCAGGAAGGCGTGGACCTTCAGAAAGCGGTCGCCGAAGCGGTAGGGCAGCTCCTGCCCGAGCACGTCGGGCGAGATGCGCTCGATGACCGATTCGCGCACGGAGGCCAGGATGGACAGGCGCCCGGGCACGAACGGGATCTCCAGCCGCGCCGCGCTGAGGAAGGGCGCCACCGAGGCGGCCCCGGCGAGGCGCTGCTTGTTGCCGTTGCGCGTGTGCACGTCGATGACGGAGGAGAGCCGTCCGCCGTAGCGCGCGCTGTAGCCGCCCGTGTAGGCGTCGGCGAAGGCGACGAGATCGGCCGGAAAGGCGGAGTAGAAGCCGACGACGTGGAACGGCTGGAAGATGGGCATGCCGTCCAGCATCAGCAGGTTTTGCGTGGGCGTGCCGCCGCGGACGAAGAGTTGCCCGCCCCGGTCGCCCTGGGCCACGACGCCGGGCAGCGTCTGGAGGTACGAGGCCAGGTCCGCCGAGACGCCCGGCGTGGGCACGCGCGCGAGGGCCGACGGGCGGATCGCCTCGAACCCGGCGGCGGCCCACAGGTCTTCGCCCTGCCGCTCGCCCTCGATCACCACCTCGTTCATCGCCGCCTTATTCTCCTCCAGCGCGATGTTGAAGCGGTGCCGCTCGTCGAAGCCGAGGGCCAGCGAGTCGCGGTGGTCCTGGTAGCCGACGAACGTGACGCGGAGGACGTAGTCGCCCGGCGGGAGGCGGGTGAGGATGAAGTAGCCGTCGTCGCCCGCCGCCGTGCCCTGCTGGCTGCCGCCGTCCGGGGTCGTCAGGAGGACCGAGGCGCCCGGCAGCGGCTGTCCGTCCGCGGCGTCGGTCACGCGCCCGCGCACTTCGGCGAACTGCGCCACGCTGACGATCGGGCTCCCCAGCAGGAGGACCACCACGAGCCCGGCCCGGCACCACCACGACGACAGGAACTCCGGCATCAGGAGAAGAGCACGATCGGTTCGATACGAAGCAGCGCCACGAGGCCGCGCGCTCCTGCGACCGCCGCGCCAGACGCATCGACTCATACCGCGCCCGGCCCGGTGGGTTGCAGCCGAGCGGGTGCGGAACGGGCTGCCCCTTATCTCAATCTCGGGCTGTCAACCGAAAATCGCCAACCGAGAATCCAAAGTCGCAAATCGCCTCACCGGTAGCGGCTGAGCGGGCGTATGTTCACTGGGCGCGTCTGCGTCTCTTCCGCACGTGAATGGCTCGTCCTGCTCGGTTCCCGGGCCGAGCGGCCGGGTGCTTTCTCACGGCGCGTCGCCTGTTCCGAACTCCTTGGCCGAGTGGAAGACGGTCAGGATGTCCACCCGCTCGTCCTCCGCGTCTACGATGTAGACGATCCGGTAGTGCCGATAGATCAGTTCGCGCAGGTCTTCATCTCCGATTTCGGGTACGATTCGTCCCAGGCGCGGAAAAGCCCGGAGCCGCCGCGTCGTCTCCATGGCTCCGTCGACGAACGTCTGCGCGTAGTCCGGTGCCACGCGCTCGTAATACTCGCGGATAGCCCGTAAATCCGCTTCTGCCTGCGGCATCCACCTTACGTGCGCCACGATACGCCGAGTCGTTTTTCGACCTCTTCTTGCGAAAGACCCTCGCCCGCCTCGCGTTGCTGAAGACCCCGCTCGATTTTGCGAAGGAAAATCAATTTTTCGATCACGTCATCGAGTGTGGCTTCGTCAGGCAGCGCTTCGACGGCCTGAAGTGCCTTTCTTTTCGCGCTGATTTCTGCCATCTCACCCATCACCGATATATTGCGGTCTTCTGAGTTGCTTGCAGGGGGGTGAAGTTATTTCTGAGGTCGCCATCGAGCGTCGTTGTCGTTCGCCCAATAGGGGTCGAAGGGCGTACACGCTTGGTTGGGTAACGAACGCCCATCTTGGCTGGATCCCCCGACTGTTAGTCGGGACAGGCTCCATGGACCCAGACGAGCGGGGCGCCTCACGAAGTAAAAGATCATGGCTCAGAAGACCTCACCGGACCGCGGCGCAGGCAGAGCGACCGCGAGGGATCTTCTTCAAGGCCGGTCCCGAGAAGAACTTCACACTGCTGAGTTGCTTGTATAGCAGAGGCAGCAGTTGGGTTCTGTCCGTCCGGCGCTTCATGGACGAGGAACCCTTCTCGGGCTGGAGGGCGGGTGCCTTTTCGTCATCGCCGCTCCCTTCGCCGCCAATCCAAAACCCGAAATCCAAAATCGCCAATCGAAAATCGCCTCACCGGTAGCGGCTGAGCGGGTCGTCATCCTCGTCGTCGAAGTCGCCCAGCGACGACAGCATCGAGCCCATGATGTCGCTGTAGGAGGCGCCGACTGGAGTGGGGCCTCGTGTGGTTAGCGGAGTGCCTCCAACATTTCCCGCACGGCCGCTTCCAGCAGCGGCAGGTCGTGCTTGATGATGGCCCAGATCTGCTCCAGGTCGACGCCAAGGTAATTGTGCACGACGACGTTTCGGAATCCAGCAATGCCGCGCCAGTCAATGTCTGAGTGCTGCTGCTTCAGCTCCTCGGGTAATCGCTGTGTAGATTCCGCGAGGGTCTGCAGGTTACGTAGGACCGCATCCTGCGTCTTCTCGTCGTTCAGAAAGTATGCTTCCTTGCCACCGGTATACGTCCGAATGCGTTTGAGGCAGTCCAGGATGTGTTGCAGGTAGAGACGTGCGTCGTTCATACAGGCTCTGCTTCCCGCAATACCTGTTCGCGTAGCGCCGGGTGAAGAGCCTGTTCCGTAACGACCTGGACGCGGCAGCCGAGGAGGTCCTCCAGGTCGGCAATCAGGCCCCCTGGGAAGAAAAACGAGCGCTTGGGGCCGGCCTCGATCAGCAGGTCTACATCGCTACTCTCCTCAGCATCGCCGCGCGCACGCGAACCAAAGACGCGGACGTTGCGCGCACCATGGTGGGTCGCGATGCGTCTGATCGCGTCGCGGTTTGTGGTGATGAGCGGGTCCATGGCATCAGTACTGTCTGGCTGTCTTAATGAACCCAGCGCCTGGACCTCATGATCCATGGTTCCGGCACTCGCCCATCCACCATCGAAAATCGCCTCACCGGTAGCGGCTGAGCGGGTCGTCGTCCTCGTCGTCGAAGTCCTCGTCGTCGAAGTCGCCCAGCGACGACAGCATCGAGCCCATGATGTCGCTGTACTGGCTGCCGTACTCCTGCAGGTAGTCCTTGCCGATGAGCGAGTTCTGGTGCAGCGCCTCCAGGATGAACTCCATCGTCGCGGCCAGCTCGGAGGGGGAGCCCGGGTTGCCGCACTCCTTGGCGACGGCACGCAACCCGTCCACGCGGTCCAGCGCCTTGGCGTAGTCCGTAAACGGCAGGTCGGGGCGCAGGTCGATGTGGTTGTTCTTGGCGAACCAGTTGAGCACGTCCGTATACGGCTTGCGGCCCTCCTTCTTGTCGGACGGGTCCGGGAAGTGGCGGACGAAGATGCTCTTGACGGCCCGCCCGATCAGCATGCGCGCCACGTTCTGCGCGCCCTCCTGCTCGCCCTCGTAGACCAGCTCGATCTTGCCCGTGATGGCGGGCTCGACGTGGTGCAGGTCGGCGATGCGGACGGTGGTTGCGTCCTCGTTGTTGAGCAGGGCGCGGCGCTCGGCGGCGGAGATCAGGTCCTCCAGCGCCGCCCGCGTCATGCGCGCCGAGACGCCCGACTTCTGGTCCACGTATTCGCTCTCGCGCGCCTCGAAGGCGATCTGCTCGACGATCTCGCGGAAGAAGTGCGGCACGTGCACGTCTACGGCCTCGGCCACGCCGTCGCGCTGCTGCCAGGCCTCCTGGTTCGTGATCTCGATGCCGACCTCGACGGTCTTCGGGTAGTGGGTGATGATCTGGCTGTCGATGCGGTCTTTGAGCGGCGTAATCAGGTTGCCCCGGTTCGTGTAGTCCTCCGGGTTGGCCGTGAAGACCATCATCACGTCCAGCGGAAAGCGGATGTTGAAGCCGCGGATCTGGATGTCTTGCTCCTCCATGATGTTGAGCAGGCCCACCTGGATGCGCGGCTGCAGGTCCGGCAGCTCGTTGATGGCGAAGACGCCCCGGTTGGTGCGCGGGATGATGCCGAAGTGGATCACGTCCTCGTCGGCGTAGGTGAGGCGGTGGTGGGCGGCCTTGATCGGGTCGATGTCGCCGATGAGGTCGGCGATGGAGGTGTCGGGCGTGGCCAGCTTCTCGCCGTAGCGCTCGCTGCGATGCCGCCAGGTGATGGGCGTGGCGTCGCCGTGCTCGTCGATCAGCTCGCGGGCATACTTCGAGATGGGCGCGAACGGGTCGTCGTTCAGGTCGCTGCCCTCCACCACGGGCACGTATTCGTCCAGCAGGCTCGGCAGCATGCGGATGATGCGGCTCTTGGCCTGCCCGCGCAGCCCCAGCAGGATCATGTCGTGCCGGCCCAGAATGGCGTTCTGAATCTGCGGAATGACCGTCCGCTCGTACCCGATGATGCCGGGAAAGATGGTGTCGCCCCGCTTCAGCTTGGCGATCAGGTTCTTGCGCAACTCGTCCTTGACGGGCAGCACCTGATAGCCGGATTTCTTGAGGGCCCCGAGGGTCGTAATATCGGTTCGCCGCGTACTCATAACCCTACCACGAAGTCTAGAGAGAAAAGTCGAAGTGTAGCACGCGAGGGGGATAGGGCAGTTCCTTGCTCCGCCGGGGCAGCGTGCAACGAAGGTGGAATAGCGAGGAAGGGATGGTGAATCGTGGATAGTGAATAGCGGTAGGCAGTGGAGGCAGAGGCGTCAATGGATTACAATTTCGTAGTCAATCCCCCGGGGATAAAGTGCTGCGCGTTTCGTACGTTAAATAATGATTTGGTCTGCCCTCACACTGTCCTGCTAGCTGATTCGTCACAGTCAACACGAAGGGAATCATGCGCCAATTGCTACTAGACCTGTTGCGCGATAAGGGCTGAATTCCCGAGGGCACAAATGCCCCCTCCCCGTTCTTTGATTAGCTATTGACCTCCAATAGGTCGAGGCCCGCTTGTCGAGCCATCGTGCCGTAGACGCGCAGGTTGCTCAGCCCCGCTACCACGTTCATCGTCGCGTCGTAGTCCGCATCGCGGTTGCGGTAGATCAATGCCGCAATCCGATACTTCTTGCGACGACCGATGGCGTGCTCGACTTTGATCCGCTCCCGCGAACGCACCCGACCGAGCATCTTCTGCTCCGCCGTCAGCGGATGTCCACGCCTGGCCCGCTCGACGATGCGGCTGGTCACCGGCAGCGACAACTTATCGATACCGGTAAAGCCGCTGTCGGCATAGGCCACCACACGTAGGTCCTGAAATTGCTCCTGCATGGCTCTGCCCAGGGCGCCCTCCTTGACTTGCTCCTTGAAGACCGAGAAGTCGTGCCGACGCCCACCACAGCAGGGGCTTTGGTCGAGAATCAGCCCGTTGGGCGTGGCCGTGACGATTTGTTTGAGCGTGTGCCGCTTCTTCTTGCCCGAGTAGTCGCTCTTGCGCTTTGCGGGATCCTGCGGTTTCTGCTTGGGTTGCTCGGTGCCGTCGATCAAGATGGTAAACTCCGGGAATTCGTGCAGGAAGTCCCGAAGATTGTTGATCCGTCGTCCGGTGCGTTCTTCCAGGCGCGCCTTGCGACGGTCCGTCTCGTGCCGAGCCAGATCAAAGACCTGCCTCAGGGCGCGCTCCGGCACAGGCAGTACGGCCTCAAAGACCGGGCGCATCTGCCGAATCGCGCGGGAGATGGTCGCCTTGTCCTCAACGTCGAAGAGCAGCGTCATGAACTCCTGCGTAAGATACATCCGGTAGTAGATCAGCAGCATCAACAGGCGCTCGGGCAGCGTCGTCGAGAAGTGAGCCCCGCCGCCAGGGCGACGCTGGCGTTCTTCTCCGGTTTTGACGACGCGGCTCTTGCGCTGGGCCTCTTGACGGGCATAGGCGGCCTCGAAGGCGGGCATCAGGCGTTCGAAGTCCGCGAGGTGCATGCCGGTGGCACTCAAGAACAGGGTGGGCTTCTTCTGGAGCTTAGCGTAGAGACCCATCGAAGGCAGCAGGGAGGTTGCAGAGTCAGTGTAGAGTCAGAAACAACGCATCTACTCGCTATCGCGCAACAGATTTACTCTTTGTCGCCACCCTGCTGCTTCTGGTCCCTACGGCTGTCTATGCCCAGGCCAATCTCAGCGGAGTCGTCATCAACGAAGTCCTGTACGACCCCAATGACAACTCCGGAGCCAACGATTTTGACACGGATGGGGATGGGTCAATCGAGGAGCCCGGGGACGAGTTTGTCGAGTTGTACAATACGAGCGGCAGCACCGTCGACATATCAGGGTGGTCACTGTGGGAAGACGGCAGTTCCGCGGCCTTCACGTTTCCGGGGGCGCCCGGCTCCAACACGACAACTATCGCTCCTGGGGGATATGTCGTGGTGGTGGAGGAATACACGCCCACCCCCATTCCGGCAGGGTTCTTCGAGTCGGGGTCGCTTTCGTTGGGCAACAGTGGGGAAAATGTCTATCTGTGCGACGCCAGCAATCAGTATGTAGAGGTATCGCTGGAAGGTGCTACGGACACCAACGACTTACCCTGTGGTGGTGGGGCGACACAGGTTGGTTCTACCGAGGACTTCGGCACGGGAGAAGATGGTCTCTCCGTCCAGCGTTTCCCCGACGGCTCCACGAACATCGTTTCTACTACTCCCACTCCCGTAAACTCGAACCTCCCCGTCGAACTCACCGCGTTCGAAGCGCTCGTAGATGGAGAGGCCGTGGAGTTGCGGTGGACAACGGCGAGCGAGACGAACAACGCCGGCTTCGAGGTGCAGCATCTGAGCGGGGGGGCGTCCGCTCGTCCCGCGAACCTCGACCTTCCGCACTGGGACGTGCTCACCTGGGTCGAGGGGCACGGCACGACGGCGGAGCCGCAGACGTACCGCGTTCGCACGGAGCCGCTGACGCCGGGCACGCACCGCTTTCGGCTCCGGCAGGTGGACTTCGACGGGACGTTCGCGTACTCGCCAGAAGTGGAAGTCGCCGTCGGCCTGCCCGTGACGCATCGCCTGACGGCGCCGTATCCGAATCCGTTTACCTCGGAGGCCCGTTTCTCGCTGGCGGTAGCCACGGCGCAGCACGTCCGCCTCGCCGCGTACGACCTGCTGGGCCGGGAGGTCGCCCGACTGTTCGACGCCCGGCTCCCCGCCCACTCCAGCCGCGCCTTCCAGCTCGATGCCACCGACCTGCCGAGCGGGACCTACGTCCTCCGGGCCGTGGGCGAGACGTTTACGACGAGCCGCACGGTCACGCTCCTCCGGTGAGGGCGGGCGGATGGACCGCTCCCTGCGGTCGCTGGATAGAGGGTGGAGGATAGAAGATCGAGGATTGCGGGTGGCTTTCCTCGCTGGCCGCTATGCTCCACCCAGCGATGACAGACCGCCGCCATGATGATTTCGCGGTCCTTTTCCGCCGCAGGCGAAAAGCCGCGACGTGGGGTAGGGCATACCGCGGGGCGGGACCATTCGTCGCCGGAGTGTGCGGAGCGAGACAGCAGGTGGGAGTAGCGGACGGGTGTTGTTCTCCCGCCCCCCACGCTCCATCTTCTATCCTCTATCCTCACCCTTTCTCCCACTCACCCCGTCTCACGGTCCCCGTCCGCCAGCGTCGGCAGGTGCTCCAGCAGCACCTGGTTGAAGCCGACGAGGTTGAAGGCGTGCAGGTAGTGCATCACCTGCTGCTCGATGCGCCAGACGACGTACGCGTCGGCGTTGCGGTAGGGGGCGACGTTGGCATATAGCTGCTGCCGCGTCTCGGCCACGGCGGGCCGGGTCCACACGTAGCGGCTGCCGGTCTTCACGAGCCAGTCCTGCCGGGCGGAAGACAGTTCCTCGAAGGTCAGGCCCTGCTCTTCCGGGTGGCGCCATTTCTCCCAGCGTCCGCTGTCGATGACCGCCGTCCGCAGCGCGTCGGGGAAGCCGGACCGCTGCCCGAGGCGTCGTTCCAGGCGTACGAGATCCATCAGCGCGTCGTACTCCACGGCCGAGAAGCCCGGACCCACGTTGGCGCCGCCCATCCCGGCCAGCGGGTACGCCTCCGGGTGCGCCACGCCGTCCGTGTAGTGGCCCTTGATGAGCGCCCCGAGGCGGCGGGCGCGGGCCGTCAGGCGGCGGGCCTGCACCGGATTGAAGTGGGTCGTGTCCAGCGCCGTGCCCACGTCGCCCACCACGAAGTCGGGATGCGGCAGGTCGTGCGCGTCGAGGGCGGTGGCGAGCTGCTTGAGGAAAGCGCCCACGCGCTGCTCGGTCTGCAGGCCGCCGCCCACCTCCTCGGTGCCCACCTCGTAGGCCAGCGGCGGCGCGCCGACGGCCCTGCGGTGCGCCTCGGCGTGCTGCATCAGCTCCACCGTGCGCGTCACGATGTCCTCTACCGGGACGGGCGTGCCGGGCGGCAGGCGGCGGTCCACCGTCGGGTCGATGTGCAGCAGGCGGTAGCCCGCATCGATGCAGGCCGTCAGCGAGTCCTTCACGGCGGCCAGCGTCGCCTCGTACGACCAGTCCTCGATGGCGTGCACGTCCTTCTTCCAGGGGCCGCCGTGGTCCAGGCACAGCAGCACGGGGCTGTCCACGCCCAGGCGCTCGGCCTGATCGTCCACGAAGGCGGCGAGCTGCTGCGGCGTCCAGCCCGTGTAGCCGCCGTCGGTGTCCACCTGGTTCAGCGTGGCGGCGTAGAGCAGCGGCGCGTCGGCGGCCCGGGCGGCACGGAGCGCCGCGCGCGTCACGGCGTCCGAGTTGGGGCAGACGGCCAGCAGCGTGTGGCGCCCCGCCAGCGGCCCGCGCAGCAGCCGCACCATCGCCGTAAGGAGCGGCAGCCCGGCGGCGTCGGCCCGGGCAGCGAGGCGGTCGGTCGTGGTCGGCACAGGCATGGGACTACGGATTCTGAGGGGTGATGACCGGATCCGAGTGAGGCCCATCACGCATCACGCACCACGCTCTCATACCGACATCGCCAGGCGAAAACGGTAGAAGGGAGCCGTCCGGACGAAGGCGTCGCGCATGAAAAAAGCGCCCCTGCAGAGGTTGCCGGGACGCTTTCGCTGGTTCCTGAACGGCCGGTGCTCCACGCGAGGCGCGGAGGTCACTCGGCTTCTGCCTCGGGCGTCTCGACGGGGCGCACGTCCCACATCAGCATCTGCTCGATGTTGGCGTAATCGGTCTCGCCCTCGAACGGCTCGAACTCGTAGTCGCCCAGCTGCTCGCGCTTCATGCCCGGCACCTGCTTCCAGTGGACGTCCTCCTGGTCCGTGAACTCCTTCGGAAAAGGGCTCTTGACGCGGTACGACGGGTGGTACGAGTGGTACGTCTTCTCGGCCTCGTAGAGGGCGGCCCGACGCGCGCCCGGCTTGGTGGCGCTGCGGCCCGTGACGCGGAACGGCGAGACGGTGATGGTGGCCTGGAAGTACCCGTCTTCCAGTTCCGTGTATTCCGGACGCATCACCTCGAAGTCCTCCGGATGGGGATAGGCGCTGCGTTCGTTGTAGGTAGCCATGAACGGTAGGGCGGATGGTTGCAGAGGGTCGGGGGCTGCACGCTCCAGCGGCGGCAGCGCTATCATAAACTGACGGCGTGACGGTGGGTTCGGGCCGGGGCAGCCCGCAACCGTGCAGGTTGGACAAATTTTTTTGGCCCTGCC
>JAAAOL010000338.1 GCA_009908885.1 Bacteroidota bacterium
AACAGGCCATCGGCCTGGCGGATGACGAGGTAGTGAATCAGGTTCTTCGGTAGCGCATGACGCCATCACAGGATGGTGCGGCGAGCTTCTCCCCCGTCACCACAGGACGCGAACGGGATATTCCTCGAACGCCGCATCCCGGCTGATAACAGCTATCTCTTCCGCAATCGCCTGCGCGATGATCAACCGATCAAACGGATCCTGGTGACGGAAGGTAGCGCTCGCTGCTCGTCCAGATGCTCCGGCTCGACCTGGAGCACCTCAATGGCGTTGCCCGTCACGTGCTGCCGGACGAGCCGCGTAAACGGAAGAGGAACGTCGAGCTTGCCGATACTGACCTTGATGGCCATCTCCCACAGGCTGGCCACGCTGACGTAGCGGTCGTTCTCTTCATCCTCGATCAACGCTCTCGCATAAGGACTCAGTTCGCTGCTTCCGCTGATGAACCAGAGGAAGACATGGGTGTCGAGAAGCAGGTTCACGACGGCATATAGTCTTCGAAGTCATCGAGGGGCGCGTCGAAGTCCTCACTCATCCAGACCTCTCCCGCAGCACTCCCAAACGTGGGCCGCGGCTTCTGCTTCGAGAGGGGAACCAGCATAAATGCCGCACCATCTCCACGGGTGATCACCACCTCTTCTCCACGGTCCGCCTCCTCGATGAGCTGGCGAAGCTGTTTCTCCGCGTCCTGAACGCTGATCTTGTGCATGGTCGTTCTTCCCGTTTTAGCACGGTCGCGGTAGAAAGTACGTTTCAGCAGTGTGGTCGGTTCAGGTGCCACCTGCAGGTCGCCATAGGGCGTGGACGGGTTCAAGGCTCGTCGGTACTGAGCGCGATGTCGTGCATCTCCGGCCACGCGGCCAGGGGCGCCTGTTCCAGCTGGCGCGCCGTCCGCTCATCGGCCGGGAAGTAGGTCTCGATCCGTAGCTCGTCCAGGGCGGGCGTCGCCGCGGCATCGAAGGCGAGGATGCTGCCGATCAGGCGGACCTCCATGTCGCCCATGGACAGATGGAGGGACAGGGCGTGATCGTGGGGCGCGTCTGCCCGGCCTTCCGGCAACTCGCCGTACGACGCGACCTCGTCGAGGAGCGACGACAGTCCGTCGTCGAGCGGGTTGCGGACGGACTCGCGGTGCAGGCGCGCCCACATGTGGGTGCTCACCTCAGCCCAGTTGACGATGCAGCTCCGCAGACCAGCGGGGTGAAACAGCAGTCGCGCCAGGTTGGGCGGCGAGGACTCTTCGATGGCGCCCGGCCGGAAGAACTGGGCCAGAAAGCGCTCGGCGGCGCGGTTGTGCAACACGATGTTCCAGTGCCGGTCGATGGCGACGGCAAAGAACGGCTCGTGACGCTGGAGGACGGATTCGACGAGCCGGTAGTGGTAGGCCAGGTCCTCGTCCGAGAGCGTCGCCTCCGAATACAGCCGGGAGAAGCCCGCCGCTTCGAGCAGCACGTTCCGCTCACGCAACGGCACGTCGAGCGCATCAGCGAGGGCGAGCAGAGCGTCGCGGGACGGCATCGCGCGGCCCGTCTCGACGAAGCTGACGTGCCGCGCCGAGAGGTCCGCCTCGAAGGCGAGCGTCATCTGACTCATCCCCCGGTGCGTGCGCCAGCGTCGGATCATGGCGCCTACGGGCGGCAACTCTTCTGTGTGCTGCATACGGGACCAGGAAGGGATCGAGGGAGCAATGATTACCTCGGAGGTAATTGATTCCATTACGTCTTCGCCGGAGGTTTGGGTTCACCACTGGACCACGGACCATCTCAGCAAGCTGCCATGCGTTCTCCACTGCTTCGCCGAGCCCTCATCGGCAATGCCCTGTTTTCTCTGCTCTCCGGCCTCGTGCTCGTCGGGTTCAGCGGCTCCGTGTCCCGATGGATGGGCGCCGTCGCGCCCGGGCTCCTGCAAGTCACCGGCGCGGGGCTGCTCGGCTTCGCCGCCTTTCTCCTCTGGGAAGCCCGGCGGCCGTCGCTGCGCCCCGACCGCGCCTGGATCGCGACGCTCGCCGACTTCGGCTGGGTGATCGGCAGCGCCGTGGTCCTGCTCCTCCCGCTCCCGGCCCTCTCCGCCGCCGGGCGATGGGCGATTGTCCTGGTCGCCGCGGTGGTCTTGCTCTTCGCCGTGCTTCAGCTGGCGGGACTGCGGGACCTCACGCGCAACCGGCGCGGCACGACGGCCGCACGGAGCGCGTTCGAGGTCCAGCGCCAGGTGGCAGCCCCGGCCGATGTCGTCTGGCGCCTCGTCCGCGACCTGGGCCGCATCGGCGAGGTGTATCCCGAGCCGCTGGACGTAGAGGTGCAGGGAACCCGACTGGACGCCCGTCGAACGTGCGAGAATCGGCGCGGGGAGCGCTGGTCCGAGGACGTGGTCGCGTGGGACGAGGAGGCCCGGGCCTTCACGCTCCGGTTCGACACGGACGCGCCCGACTTTCCCTTCCCGGTGCGCGAGATGTACGGAGGGTGGCAGATTGACGCGGTCGGCGACGCGGCCAGCGTGGTGGTCTGGTACGAGTACACGATGCGCGGCGGCCTGCTGGGTGAGTTTCTTGCACCGCTCCTCGCCCGCCGCACCGAGCGACTCATGACAGCGACGATCACCAACCTGGAAGCCGCGGCGCGGCAGATGGCGGAGGACCCGTCACCCGCTGGTGCCGAAACGCCGGACCGGCCATCGGAGACCCGCCCCAAAAACAGAGGCGACGTTCCCGCCGCCCCCGCTGAGGACTCTACGATGTCAGACGCCGATTAGTCGTCCGGATTCAGGATGTCATCGACTCGGGCGAGCGTGTCGCGCAGGTGCAGCACCGTGGCGCGGTCGGACGTGCGGGGGATGGCCGTGGCGACCTCGCGCTGTAGGGCTGTGAGTTCGCCGCGCACGTAGGCCCGAATGTCAGACTGGCTGACGTCCACCGGCGTGAAGCCGAAGACGTCGCGCCACTGGGCGGGCGGCGCCTCCACCTCCTCGGTCATCAGGTGGTGCAGTCGCTCCAGGTAGCCGCGTTGCAGGTTGCGCCGGAACGCGTCGATGGCCTCGCCGCGCTCCAGTTCGCTCCAGAGGCCCTGCCGCAGGTCGGTCAGCATCTCCGTGGGCGTATAGGTCTCGTCCAGCCGCGCGTCGGCTTCGATGAGGCGGGCCAGGCGCTGGGCGTCGAGCAGCAGGTTGAGCGCGTCCACCTGCGAGTCGCGCACGCGCTCCAGCGCTCCGGCGTGCTCGATGCGACGCAGCACGTCCTCCTCCAGCAGCCACTCGGGCGTGGCGAAGGCCTCTTCGTTCAGAAACACCATCGCCTCCCGCTGCGTGGCCTCGGGGACGACCGCGTAGACCAGCCCGTCCTGATCGTACGTCTTGTGCGTCTCATAGACGCCGCCGACCTGCCGCACGACGTGGCCGAGGAAGAGGTCCCACTGATCCAGCACCTCGCCGTACAGCTCCTCCAGCTCCTCGTAGTTCTCGCCTTCGCGGTAGGTCCATTCGACCAGGTTGGGCACGATGCGCGCCAGGTTGGCCGTACCCAGACGGCTCGCCTCCACGGCGTCGTTCGTCAGGTCCTCTCGCTGCGAGCGCGGGTCGATCTGGCTGAGCGTCTGCCGCCCGTAGAAATACGCCGGATCGTCGGCGCGCTCCTTCACCCAGGCGTTCAGCGTCGCCTGCGCCTCGTCGGGCGTGTCGGCGTCGACGGGCTGGTAGCCCCACTTGATCGACCAGATGTCGTATGCGCCGACGCGGGGCGTGAAGGTCGTCACGCCGTCCTCGGGCTGCGCCACGTAGTTGAAGCGGGCGTAGTCCATGATGGAGGGCGCCGTGCCGTGCGTGGCCGTGTAGGTAGGCGAGCGGAGGCTGTCCACCGGGATGGCGTAGCTGGAGCCGAAGTTGTGCGGCAGGCCGAGCGTGTGCCCCACCTCGTGCGCCGAGACGAAGCGGACGAGCTCGCCCATCACGGCCTCGTCGAACTCCACGCCGCGCGCCTTCGGGTTGGACGCCGCCGTCTGCACGAAGTACCAGTTGCGCAGCAGGTTCATCACGTTGTGGAACCAGCCGATGTCGCTCTCCAGGATCTCGCCGGTGCGCGGGTCGTGCACGTGCGGGCCGTAGGCGTTCTGCGTCTCCGAGGGGAAGTAGCGGATCACCGAGTAGCGCACGTCCTCCGGGCTGAACTCGGGGTCTTCCTCCGGCGAGGGCGGGTCTTTGGCGAGGATGGCGTCCTTGAACCCGGCGGCCTCGAACGCCACCTGCCAGTCCACGACGCCCTGCTTCAAATAGGGCCGCCACTGTTCGGGGGTGGCCGGGTCGATGTAGTAGACGATGGGCTTCTTGGGCGTGCAGAGGCCGTCCGCATCGCGCGGGCCGTCGCACTCCAGCCGCCACCGCGTGATGTAGCGGCGCTTCGTAGCCTTCTGCGTCTCGCGCCCGTAGTCCGTCTGCTCGACGGCGAAGTAGCCGACGCGCTGATCGGCCAGGCGCGGTGGCATCGGGTCCTCGGGCAAGAGCACCATCGAGTGGTTCATCTCCAGCGAGATGGTGCTGGACGAACTGTTCGACGGCGGCTCCCCGGCGTCGTAGGTCAGCACGTTGCGCACCTCGATGTTGCGCGGGTAGCTCTCGGCGGAGACCAGGAACGACCGCTTCTCGTCGAGCCGCTTCACCTTGTACGCCTCGCGGCGCGACTGCTGGAGGCCCAACACGTCGATGTCGGTCGTGTAGAGGTCCGTCGCCTCGATCACGACGCCCGCCGAGTCCTTCGCCAGCGACTGGACCTCGAAGGCGTGGACGATGGGCTCGAAGTTGGCGTTGCGGACGGCCTCGTAGATCGGCTTGTCCTCGCTCGCCACGTTCTCGTAAGAGACGATACGCAGCAGGATATCGTCGTCCTGCCGCTGCCACCGGACGACCTGCGTGTTGGCCTTCTCGCCGCCGTAGCCGATGTCGGTGGCCGTCTTGGCGATGCGGCTCACCAGCAGCATCTCGACGTCGAGCAGCGAGTCCGGGATTTCGAAGTAGAGTTTCTCGTCGAGGCGGTGGACGGTGAACAGGCCGTCGTCGGACTCGGCCTCGTCGGTGATGACCTCAGCATAGGGCTTCAGGTCGCCGTTCTCCTCACCGTTGTCAGAGGACGCGTCGGCGGACGGAGTGGGCTGGGTGGCCTGGCCCGCGCCCGCACACCCGACGCCGAGGGTCAGGAGCAGGACGACCAGGCTCCAGCGGTACAAGTGGGGCATGGATTCTGGCAGAAAATGTTACAACGACTAAGCGCGCCGCGGACGCCATCGGCATCCGGGCGCTAACGGGGGCTGGAATCTACGAGTCTCCGCTCCGGAAGGCAAAACGCGGCGGTGGCTACTGGAGATCGAAGAGCCTGCGCACCCAGCGGACGAAGCCCGAAGCGGCTTCGGAATCCGGATCGAAGTACCCCCGGCTGATGGCAAGGCCGATGGGCATGCGCGGACGCTCCTGCCACGCGAGCCAGGTGTGGACGAGCGCCTTGGACGCGTCTTTGTCCTCGAAGCGCCGCTCTGGCAGCTCCTCAATGCATTCCTCGGCATACGCCCAGAGCCGTCCCGGCTCCGGCACGAGGCGGGCGACAAATTCCTCCAGCGCCCCCTCCGTCTGACAATCTGGGAACAGCCAGGCACCCACCGTAAGAGGCCCCGTCTCCTGTGGCATCATCCCGACCCACCCATCCGCCCCGAGAGCAGACGGCATATCGGGGACTCCTGCTCCAGATAGCGCACCACGAAGAGACTGCCAGCGGGAGGCCGGATCAGTATCGGCATCCACCACGACCCCGACTCGCACCACGTCGACCCCTGCCAGTTCGATCGGCAGTTCGCGTCGGAGTTTTTCGTACCCGCCGACTGCCTTTACCGCTATCGCAGGCGCTTCCACCACCTCCGTCATATCCAGATCGAACAGGCGGACGTCCTCCATGCCACGTCGCCGGAGTAGGTTTCGTATCGCATGTTGATCCTCCCGTCCCTCGACCAGGAGCAGGTTCTGGTAGGGCATGCCTAGCGAAACTCGATATGCGAGTGCACGATAGTTTCCATATCGTCTTCGTCCGCCAGCACGGCGACGATCTTCTCCGGCTCCTCCCGATGCCGCCGCAGGCTGATCAGCATGCCGTCGTCGTCGTGCTCCGAGGCCGCCCGCTGGAACGCCCGCAGGCAGTCCAGGCTGTGCGTGGTGGCGAAGACCTGCACGTTCAACCGCGCTGCCGTCTCGAACACCAGCCGCCACATATCCGGCTGGACGCTGTAGTGCAGGCCGCTATCGATCTCGTCGATGAGGGCTACTCCTCCTTTGGAGTTTGCAACGGCCAGTGCAACTTCCAGCATATGGAGGACACCATCTCCCATGCTTCTCATAGGAATGGGCTCCTGTAGATGCTTTAGCTTCACGACCGGAACCCGGTGTACCTCCCCATTTCGTGACTCTTCCTTGCCGATGAGATCGGGATGAGAGAAGTTGAATCTTGATGTATTAACGAAAGATACGCCCTTGATTCCTTCGAATATGTAATTGAGTGTTGATACGATAGTCTCCTCTAGCCCTGCCAGTACGATATCATCCCACATTTCTGCGAGTTCAGTATTGGAGGGTGAAGAAGATGTCAGCAGTAAACATTTTGGGACATCTTCGGCCCACTCAAACAAATCTAGGGGCTGAGATAGGTCATATGTCTTTGCTCGCCCGTCACCTGTAATCTTCAAAATCGGAACAGCTCGGTATCTTGGTGGATCTGACTCCTCCGTAAAGTCGAACTGTACACGAAGGCTCGACGAGGATGACTTAACATCTAGACTAAGAGGAGCATCACGCAGTGAGGGACGTCCGTGAAATAAATGCTTGATCGATTGAAACCACTGCCTTGACCCCTTTCGCCCGAGTTCAAAACTGGCCTCATCATGCCGCCTGAGAATACTCGCCACGATGGCAGGAAAGCCTCTATTTGCAAATAACAAAACGGCCTCCAGCAGACTCGTCTTGCCCACGTTGTTCTTCCCCACGATCAAGTTCACCCGACCGAGCCGTTCGATGGTCAGGTGTTTGAACGCGCGGAAGTTGGAGATCTCCAGGCTGTCGAGCAGCAGATCGGACATGGCATCGCCGCAGAATGGTCGAGATGACAGGACCAATATAAAGCATGGGGGCGCCGGAATGGTACCGTCCGCTTCTCGCGTTCGACCCGCCGCCGCCGTCTGCATCGGATCTACATGCGATGTCAGGGATTCCCCGGCATCTTTCTGTGGGATTGTTCATACTTTATAGTACCTATTGCACGCGTTTGCATCCTGCGGACTAGACCATCACCCTTGGAGGTACCCCTTATGGCTGAAGTCACCACGTCACGCATCGCCGACCTGCTCGGCAACGAAGCCGACGACCTGCTCACCCACACCTGCTCGACGATCTCGAAGGACCACCTGCACCTGCCGGGTTCCGACTTCGTGGATCGCGTGTGGGTCGGCTCCGACCGCTCGCCGCGCGTCCTGCGCAACATGCAGCAACTCTTCGACCACGGGCGCCTCGGCGGCACGGGCTACCTGTCGATCCTGCCCGTCGACCAGGGCATCGAGCACTCCGGCGGCGCGTCGTTCGCCCCGAACCCGATCTACTTCGATCCCGCGCAGATCATCGAGCTGGCCATCGAGGGCGGCTGCAACGGCGTCGCCTCCACCTACGGCGTCCTCGGATCAGTGGCGCGCAAGTACGCGCACAAGATTCCGTTCATCCTGAAGTTCAACCACAACGAGCTACTCAGCTACCCGAACACGTACGACCAGATCCTCTTCGCCCGCGTCGAGGATGCCTACGAGATGGGCTGCGTCGGCGTCGGGGCGACGATCTACTTCGGCTCCGAAGAATCGAACCGTCAGATCCAGGAGGTGAGCGCCGCCTTCGCGCGGGCCCACGAGCTGGGCATGACGACGATCCTGTGGTGCTACGTGCGCAACTCGGCCTTCAAGGTGAACGGCACGAACCACGAGGCCAGCGCCGACCTCACGGGCCAGGCCAACCACCTGGGCGTGACCATCGAGGCGGACATCATCAAGCAGAAGCAGCCGACCTCGAACGGCGGCTACCGGGCCGTCCGGATGGGCGACAGCAGCTACGGCAAGCTGGACGAGCGCATCTATACGGACCTGACGACGGACCACCCGATCGACCTGACGCGCTACCAGGTGGCGAACTGCTACATGGGGCGCTGTGGCCTCATCAACTCGGGCGGGGCCAGCGGCACGAACGACATGCAGCAGGCCGTCCGCACCGCCGTCATCAACAAGCGCGCCGGCGGCACGGGCCTGATCTCGGGACGCAAGGCCTTCCAGAAGCCGATGAACGAGGGCGTCCGCATCCTGAACGCCATTCAGGACGTGTACCTGGACGACGACATCACCATCGCCTGACCCCGACCCACGCTGGCACACCATCGCACGATCCGGCAGGGGGGACGCATCCGCGTCGCCCCTGCTTCGTTTATGCCCCTGTGGGCGCATGCGCCGAGCGACGAACCCCCCGTCCGGCGCGTCGTATCACCCACTGCCGTTTCTTCCGTCCTGCACGACCTGCTCCCTACGATGCCTGAGAACCACGACGCGCCCTCCACCGACGAACCGACCCAGCCGCCCTCCGATGCAGGCACGATGGCGGCATCGCCCACCGACTCGCAGAGTGCCCTGGAGGCCTACACCGCCCACTACCCGCGGTGGGCGCGCGAGTTTGCCCGGAAATACTTCACCAAGACGCTGACCCAGTTCGTCCTCTACGGCAACACGCGCGACCTCGTCCGCACCGCCACGCGGGACGGGGCGCCCAGCTATACGGCGCTGCGCGACTTCCTGGTGAACGACCTCTTCGCCGCGCGCGACATCATCCTGTTCTACGACCGCTCCGCCGGGATTCACTTCGCGGATCAGGCCTCGCAGCGCGACTTCAACCGGGCGCTCTCGGGCTACGACACCATCTTCGGCACCGAGTATGCCAAGAAGCTGCCGAAGGACCCGGTGCGCGTCTTTTCCGTGCTGGACAACTACTTCCGCCTGCGCCTGGGCGACGGCAAACGCATCGCCTGCATCATCGACTACGCCGAGACCATCGTGCCGATGTCGGAGGCGTCGATGTACTCGGCCGAGGACCGCAGCGCCCTCGTCTTCCTCCAGAAGTGGTCGCACGACCCGCTGTTTCTGCGCAGCGACTTCACCACGGTGATGATCACCGAGAACCTGAGCGACCTGAACCAGGGGCTGGTGCAGAGCCCGTGGACGGTGGAAATCCAGCTGGAGATGCCGGACCAGCCTGAGCGGAAGGACTTCATCGAGTGGTACGTGGGCGGGCGCGAGGACGCCTTCCAGGAGCACGCCACCATCGGCATCGAGACGCTGGCCCAGAACACGTCCGGCCTGAACCGTATCCAGCTCCGCACCATCCTGGCGGACGCCTTCGAAAACCGCATCACACTCTCCTACGAGCAGCTCTCCGCGCTCAAGAAGGAGATGATCGAGGAGTCGGCCTACGGCATGCTGGAGTTCGTCGAGACCGACTTCACGATGGACATGGTGGCCGGCCATACGCACGCCAAGCAGCACCTGCGCCACGCCGCGCGCGCCCTCCGCAACAACCGCCCGGACGTGATGCCGATGGGCTACCTGATCACCGGGCCCGTGGGCACGGGCAAGACGTTCCTCATCACCTGCTTCGCGGGCGAGATCGGGATTCCGATGGTGAAGCTGAAGAACTTCCGCTCGCAGTGGCAGGGCGTGACCGAGGGCAACCTGGAGAAGATCCTCAACCTGCTGGAGGCGATGACGCCCGTGGCCGTCATGATCGACGAGGCCGACGCCATGCTGGGCGACCGCGACGCGCAGGGCGACAGCGGCGTCTCGGCGCGCGTCTTCGGCAAGATCGCCTCGTTCATGAGCACGCCCAGCCACCGAGGCCGCATCATCTTCTTCCTGGTCACCGCCCGCCCGGACCTGATGCCGGTGGACCTGAAACGCCAGGGACGGGCCGAGGAACACCTTGCTCTCTTCTACCCGGCCAACCGCGAGGAGCGCGAAGAACTGCTCCAGGTGATGATGCGCCGCACCGGCGTGGACCTGCCGATGAAGGACGTGCCGGACGAGCTGCTGAACGGCGAGCGCATCTTCAGCGGGGCCGACATGGAGGCGCTGATGACGCGGGCCAAGTTCCGCGCCGCCGCCAACGGCCCGAGCACGAACGGCGCGGACGCGTCGGCGTCGGGCGTGACGGCGGAAATTCTGCAGGAGGTGGTGGACGACTTCCTCCCGCCCACCTATCCACTGGAGGTCGAACTTCAGACGCTCGCCGCCGTGATGGAATGCACCAGCCGTGAACTGCTGCCCGAGGAGTACCGCGAGACGGACCGCGAAGACATCGTCCGCCGCATCGAGGAGATCAAGCAGCTCGGCGTGCGGTAGGACCAACTCTTGAGCGATCGAGCGTTGACGCTGTCCTCGATACCAGCGTCGGGGTTGGACGTATGGATGGATGAACGGTGTTCTCCGTCCACCCTTCCGCGCCTTCATTTCCCTCCAGGCACCCACGACCTACACGGCGTTGGTACGTCCTGTATGGCACGACGTCGCGCGGGGATCAGCGGTTTCCGCGAGCGTGATCCCATCAGCCGTGCGCCAGCGCGCAACGAGCGACCGGGCCGCGGTCCGTCGTCGGTCGTCCGTGGTCCTTCAGCCTGCGCCCTACTTGCCTTTGCCCTTCTTCGCCTCCAGCTCCTGCGCCTTCTCCAGCAGGTCGATGTAGAGGTCGTAGCTGACGAGCACCGCGTACGGCTCGTTGTTCTTCTGGACGAGGATGCCGCGCTCGATCTTCTTCGCGTGCTCGACCAGCTCGGACGTGTTCGAGCGTAACTCGGTAATGGTGGCCACCGCCTCAATGCCGCGCGTGCTATACATGATGATGACGTTATTGGTTACGTAGAGTGCTCGATCTGTTTGGCCAATTGAACCCTAAAATATGATATGAGTTTCGATATATCGATACCTGCAAACCCATTACCATTTTATAATCAGTAATTTTACAACATCTCTGACGGATCCCTGCTCACGACCGCGCGGGCTCGGTGGCTTCGCGCCGACGCTCCGATCACCGGGGGCGCGCCTGAGCAGGGGATGAAAGTGGAGCGTTCACACCGTATCTTCTCGCTCCCGCCACCATTCGATGGTTCAACTGCTCTACGACCCCATGGCCTTTCTACGCTGTCGTGCGACGCGCGCGTCCTTGCTCTGCGCGGCGTGCCTGCTGGCACTGGTGTGCCTTCCTCGTCCCGCCTCGGCCCAATCGGATGACGAGGTGCCCCGCGTGACGCGCACCTATGCCCTGGAGAACGCCCGCGTCGTCCGCGCCCCCGGCGACGTGCTGGAGCGCGCCACGGTCGTCGTCCGCGACGGCCTCATCCTGCGCGTCGGCCCGGACGCGGCGATTCCGTTCGACGCCCAGCGCATCGCTGCCGACTCGCTGACGGTCTATGCGGGCTTCATCGACGGCCTCTCCCACACCGGCATCCCGACGCCCAAGCCGGATCAGGACCGCGAAGACGTAGAGCGCCCCGGCGACCCGCCGAACGACCGCGCGGGCATCCAGCCGGAGCGCCGCGCCTCGGCGATGCTCGACGCCAGCGATTCCAGCATCGAGGACCTGCGCGAGGCCGGGTTTACGGTGGCGCACGTCGTCCCCCACGGGCGGATGCTGCCCGGCCACGGCGCCGTCATCCTGCTGGCCGGTGACGCCCCGAACGCGCTCGTTGTCCGCGACGATGCCGCCCTCTTCACCCAGTTCGAGAGTGCCTCCGGCGTCTACCCGGCGACCGACATGGCCGTCATCGCCAAACTGCGCCAGCTCTACCGCGAGGCCGAGCGCCGCCAGCGCGTCGAAACGCTCTACGCCGACAATGCTTCTGGCATGGAGCGCCCCGCCTTCGATCCCGTGCACCAGGCCTTCTTCCCCGTCCTGGACGGCGACCTGCCGATGGCGTTCTACACCGAAGACGCCCTCGACATTCATCGCGCACTGAGCCTGCACCGCGACCTCGGTTTCCCGCTGATGCTGGCCGGGCTGAACCAGAGCTTCCTCACCGTCGATGCCCTGCGCACCGCCGACGCGCCGCTGCTGCTGACGCTCGACCTGCCGGAGGCGAAAGACGACGAGGCCGCCTCGGACACGACGGCGGCAGACACGACGGCCGCGCCCACCGACACGACGGCGACGGCGATGACGCCCGACGCGCCAGAGAGCTTCTTCGTGCGCGACTTCCGCACGCGCTCCTACGAGGACGTCGAGGACGAGACCAAGAACCTGGAGGCGCGGCAGGCCATCGAGCGCGAGAAGTACTACGCCACCGCCGCCACGCTGCACGAGGCCGGGTTGCGCTTCGGCTTCACGACGATGGACGTCAAGCCGAAGGACGTCCACGACAACCTGCGCACGATGATCGAGCATGGCCTGCCCGAAGACGCCGCCCTCGCCGCCCTGACGACCGACGCAGCCTCGGCCCTCGGCCTCTCCGACGTAACGGGCACCGTCGAGGACGGCAAGATGGCCAACCTGGTCGTGACCGACGGGCCGCTCTTCGCCGAGGAGACCGAGATCCGCTATGTGTTCGTGGACGGGCAGCTGTTCGAGATGGAAACGGCCCCCGAAGCCACCGAGCCTGCCGCCGTCACTCCGGCGGGGACGTGGAGCTACGAGGTCGAGACGCCGCAGGGCACCATCGGCGGCGTGCTCACCCTCAGCGGTGAGCCCGACGACCTGGAGGGCACCATCACGAACGATGCCACCCCTGGCGAGCCAGCGAACCTGGAAGACGTCGTCGTCAGCGGCACGACGCTCTCGTTCCGCTTCGATGGCGGCCAGTTCGGCGAGATCTCGGTCAACGTCGACATCGAGGGCGACACGTTCGAGGGCAGCCTCAGCGTCCCGGACTTCGGGGGCATGCCCATCAGCGGCACCCGCACCGCCTCGCCCGACCGCTAGCGCCCTGGAGGATGGAGGATCGCGATTGCTCTCCACCTTCCATGCTCCATCCTCGATCCGCCCCCGCCCCGCCACGACGCGCTTCCTCACGCTTTCAACCGTTCCGACTTGCGATGTTTATTCGACGCTTTAGCGTGCTCGCCCTTCTGCTAATGCTGCTCGCCCTCCCGGCGCAGGCCCAGCAGCCCGAGACGGGCGACGTGCTCATCACCGACGCCACCGTGCTGACCGTCACGAACGGCACGCTGGAAGACACCGACATCCTGGTGCGTGACGGCACGATCGCCACCATCGGCCAGGACCTCGACGCGCCCGACGGCATCGATACCATCGACGCGACGGGCCTCCACGTCATGCCCGGCATCGTGGATGCGCACGCCCACATCGCCATCAGCAACGTCAACGAGGCCACCAACCCGGTCACCGCCGAGGTGAGCGTGGGCGACGTGCTGAACCCGTACGACCTCAGCCTGTACCGGGCGCTGGCGGGCGGCGTGACTACCTCGCACGTCATGCACGGCTCGGCCAACGTGATCGGCGGGCAGTGCGAGACGATCAAGCACCGCTGGGGCGTGACGGCGCCGGACGCCATCCGGATGGAGGGCGCGCCGCGCACCATCAAGTTTGCCCTGGGCGAAAACCCGACCCGCGTGCACGGACGCGGCAACGATGTGCCGCCCGCCACGCGCATGGGCGTCGAGTTCGTGCTGCGCGAGGCCTTCAGCAAGGCGCAGCGCTACCAGGAGGCGAAGGACCGCTACGCCCGCGAGCGCCGCACCGACCCGCGGGCCGTCCCGCCGCCGCACGACGAGCGCTTGGAGGTGCTGGCCGACATCCTGAGCGGCGAGGTCATCGTGCAGTGCCACAGCTACCGCGCCGACGAGATCCTGATGCTGATGGACGTGCTGGAGGACTTCGGCGTGGGGCAGATCACCTTCCAGCACGTGAACGAAGGCTTCAAGATCGCCCCGGAGCTGGCCGCCTTCGGCAGTGACGGCGCGGGCGCCTCCATCTTCTCCGACTGGTGGAGCTACAAGTTCGAGGTCTACTACTCGACCGCCTACAACGCCACGATCCTGACGCGCAACGGCGTCACCACGTCCATCAACTCGGACTCGCCCGAGCTGAACCGCCACCTCTACCACGAAGCCGCCAAGAGCCAGCGCTACGGCGGGCTGTCCGACGACGAAGCCCTCGCGCTCATCACCATCAACCCGGCCAAGCAGCTTGGCATCGACGACCGCGTGGGCTCCATCGAGGTAGGCAAGGACGCCGACCTGGCGATCTTCGACGGCCATCCGCTCTCGATCTACGCCGAGCCCCGCATGACGCTGGTGGAGGGCGTCGTCCGCTTCGACAGCGAGGCCGACCCGGACGACATGCGCCTCACCGTCGACCCTGAGGCTGCCGTCGACCAGGGCACGCTCTACACCGATCACGACCACGACCGCTGCATGGACGGCGTCAACCTCGTCGAGTTCGCCCGCAGCGCCCTCGCTGGGGATTGACGATTTTCGATTGACGAATGGCGATTGCCGATTGGGGATTTTGGATTGGGGATTGACGAGTAGCGATTGTCGACCCTCGACCTC
>JAAAOL010000510.1 GCA_009908885.1 Bacteroidota bacterium
GCCAGCGCCCGGTACTCGGCCCGGTACATGGCCCCAAAATCGCGCCGCGAGTTGGCCACGCTGAAGACGAAGAAGATGGCCAGAATCGGGTAGAAGCTGTACGGGATCGAGTTGAGGAAGATGGAATAGGCCGACTCGTTGAAGCCCGGAATCTTGGCCACCGCCTCGCCGATGATGCCCACCTCGTAGCCGATCCAGGTGGTGACGAAGGCCAGGCACGACACCGGCGCCGCCGTCGAGTCGACGATGTAGGCCAGCTTCTCCCGCGAGATGCGCAGCCGGTCGGTGACGGGCCGCATCGTGTTGCCCACGACGAGCGTGTTGGCGTAGTCGTCGAAGAAGATGGAGAGTCCCAGGATGCCGGTGGCGATCTGCCCCTTGCGCGGCGTCTTGGCCCAGCGGACGATCTTGTTGACGATGCCCTGCGTGCCGCCGTTTTTCGAGATGATGCCCACCATCCCGCCGATCATGAGCGAGAACAGGATGATGGCGGCGTGGTCGGGGTCGGCCAGCGCGGTGAGGACGTACACCTGAAACGCCTCCAGCAGCCCGCGCCACAGCCCCGTCAGCGACAGCTCGATGGCGACCCACGCGCCGACCCACACGCCCAGAAAGAGCGCCGGGATGACGCGCTTGAAGGCGAGCGCCACGAGGATGGCCAGCACGGGCGGCACGATGGACCACCATCCGGGCACGGAGCGCGAGGTCGCCTGCGCCACGACGGTCCCCTCGCGCACCAGCTCGTACGACACGGGCCCGCCCTGCACGACCAGCTCCTCGGCGACGAGTTGCCGTTCGCCGTCGCGCTGGTACGTCAGGGGATACGCCTCGCCGTTCATCCGCAGCGTGTACCGCGCCGCCGACGTCTCGTCGAAGAGCACGTCTTCGCTCTCCACCGTCACCGTGAAGGACACGTCGTGCAGGACCACGACGGGCGCGTCGAGGTCGTATGCCTGCGCCGATGCCAGGCCGGGCAGCAGCAACAACAGCAAGAAGGGAAGCACGTGGCGCATGTCGGTAACGAGACTGAGTGTGGGAATGAGCCGGCTGGGTCGTCCTACGGGTTGGTGCCGAAGATGCGGTCGCCTGCGTCGCCGAGGCCGGGGCGGATGAAGGCATTGTCGTCCAGCTCGCGGTCGAGCGTGGCGGTGACGATGGGCACGTCGGGGTGGGCCTCCTGCAGCGCCTCGACGCCTTCCGGCGCCGCCACGAGGCAGACGAACGTGAACCGCCGGGCGCCGCGCGCCTTCAGGTGATCGATGGCCTGCGTGGCGCTGCCGCCGGTGGCCAGCATGGGATCGACGACGAAGATGCGGGCCGTGGCGATGCCGCCGGGCAGGTTGCTGTAGTAGTCCTTCGGCTCTTTGGTCTCCTCGTCGCGGTACATGCCCAGGTGCCCCACGCGCGCCTCCGGGATGAAGCGCACGAAGCCGTCCACCATGCCGAGCCCGGCCCGCAGGATGGGCACCACGATGACCTCGTCGGCCACCTCGTAGCCCGTCGACGCCTCCAGCGGCGTCTCGATGGGCACCGCCTCCATCGTCAGCCCGCGCATCGCCTCGTAGGCCAGGATCGCCGCCGCGTCGGAGAGCGTCTTGCGAAACTGCCCGTGCGGCGTCTCCTTCCGACGCAGAATCGTCAGGTCGCGCTTCAGCAAAGGATGGTCGACGACGGTGAGGTTCATGCTTTGGGTGTGGGCGGTTGGGTGGATGGGGGGTTGGGAGCATCGTACGACACGCTAGACTCACGAGCGAGCTGAGACGGACCGCACCACCGATCGGCATTCGTCATCATCTTGACGAGTCCGCCGATGATCTCATCGTACGCCTGATCCAGCCGTTCATAGGTCTTGGAATCGATGTACTGGCAATCCACGGCGAAGTCAAGCCAGCACTGCGTCTCGGCGGCCTCTGCATCGGCATCAGTCAGCTTGTGCACGAAATGGCGCTGGTAGCGCCGCTTGCGCCAGGCTTCTGCGATGTTTGCCGCCACCGAGCGAGACGACCGACGAACCTGGTCCGTGAGGGCATAGCGCTCCTCCTTCGGCCATTCCTTCGATAGCGCGTAGATCTCCCGGGCGGCCCGAAAGGCGTTGCGATACACGCGCAATTCGCGAAAGTGCTCGACCATGACGTCGTCAGTTCAACTCCCACACACCCAGCCCCCCAGACTCTTACTCCTTCCCTTTCTCGCGGCGGCGTTCTTCGGCGATGCGGCGCTGCACCTCGGCGTTTTCGACCCACGGCATGCGCTCGAAGTAGCTCTTCATCTCCTTGCGCACGGTGCCCGAGAGCAGCACGAGGGCGATCAGGTTCGGGATGATGACGATGCCGAGGAACACGTCGCCGAGCGTCCAGATGACCGAGAGGGCCAGCACGGCGCCGACGAAGTGCATCAGCACGAAGACGATCTTGTAGGGCAGGATGGCCTTCTCGCCGAACAGGTAGTTCGCACAGCGGTCGCCGTAGTAGCTCCACGAGATGGCCGTCGAGATGGCGAAGAGGAGCACGCTGAGCAGGACGATGTAGCCGCCCCAGCCGCCCAGCGGCGCCAGGCCGCGCTCGAAGGCGCGCTGCGTCAGCGGGGCGCCGCTCTCCACCGCCGGGCCGTAGAGGGTCGTGTACTCGGTGCCATCGTTCGCCACGGCGCGGCCCTCCTGGGGGAAGATGGTGCCCGAGAAGGGCTCCGCCAGTTCCTCGTTGTCCGTCATGCCCGTGTAGAAGCGCTCGACCGGGACCTCGTGCCACGCCAGGCGCGCGGCGTCCGGACCGACCTGCGGGACGCCGTTGCGGACGACGATCTGCTGCGGCGGCTCGCCCGTGTCGATCGCCCCCGCGTCGCGCTCGGCGACGTACGAGATGTCGCCCCCGCCGAGCGTCAGCGGGGTCGGGAAGGTGGCCGTGTTGGAGCCCGTGACCAGGATGACGAGCGCCGTCATCGAGCAGATGAGGATGGTGTCGATGAAGGGCTCCAGCAGCGCCACGACGCCCTCGGAGACCGGCTCGTCGGTCTTGGCGGCGGAGTGGGCGATGGGGGCCGAGCCCTGCCCCGCCTCGTTCGAGAACAGGCCGCGCCGCACGCCCCACATCATCGTGATGAGGAACGCGCCGGTGCCCGTCCCGGCCACGCCGGCCGACGGGTTGAAGGCCTCCTGGAAGATGAGCCCGATCGTGGGCAGCACCTGCCCCGCGTTGAGGATCAGGATGATCAGCGCGCCGAACACGTAGACCCCGGCCATCGCCGGGGCCAGGATGCCGGTCACTTTGCCGATCCGCGTGATGCCGCCCAGGATGACGAGCGCCACGATCAGGGCCGTCACGAGGCCCGAGACCCACGCCGCGATGCCGAACTCCGAGCCGACGACGTCGGCCACGGTGTTGGCCTGCACGCCGTTGCCCGTCAAGAAGGCCGTGATGCCGAGGATGAAGGCGAAGAAGACGCCCATCCATTTCCAGTTGGGCCCGAGGCCGCGCTCGATGTAGTACATCGGCCCGCCCGAGACCGTCCCGATGAGGCGCTTCGCCTCGTCCGGCGCGGTGGCCTGCTGCACGCGGTACTTCTGCGCCAGCGTCACCTCGGTGAACTTGGTCGCCATGCCGAGCAGCGCCGTCACCCACATCCAGAAGAGGGCGCCCGGCCCGCCGAAGTGGATGGCGATGGCCACGCCCGCGATGTTGCCGATGCCGACGGTCGCCGAGAGCGCCGTCGTGAGCGCCTGAAAGTGGGACACGTCGCCGGGCTCGTCCGGGTCGTCGTACTTGCCCGAGGTGACCCCGAAGCCGTGGCCGAGGCGGCGGAACTGGACGAAGCCGAGGCGAATCGTCAGGAAGATGCCGACGCCCAGCAAGAGAATGACGACGAGCGGTATCTGCTCGCCTCCGATGCTGGGGCCGAAGCTCCAGACGTAGTGCTCGAATACACCTACGATCGATTCAAACAATTCCATACGACGGTTGCATCAGCGGTAATGGATGGGGCCAGTCCGGGGACGTGACCGGGGCGGTATGCGGTGGGACCTCATGGGTACGCCCGTCACGCGGACGCGCCTGACAGGGCGACGCCTGTGGCACGAACCCGGAAAATATAACGCCTCATCCCCCGCCTAGCAAACGCAACGTGCCGAACAGGGCTCAGTGCACACCTGCATCCGACTCTTCGGTCGCCTTCTCCAGATCGCTCTGAAACTGATTGTATGCCCACGTCAACCCCACCGCAAAGAGCGCCGCCACGATGCCCAGCGCGGCGTTCAAGTAGGGCGGCCCGGCCAGCGCCAGCCGGATCAGTATGGTGGCCACCGCGAAGCCGGAATTGCGGAAGACGATATGATAGGTCGTGCTGTACCGCAGCGAGAGAAACACGATCAGCACGTCGCTGAAGATGAGGATGGTGTAAAACGTATCGAAGAACGGAATGACCTGCCGGCCCGTCACCACGTCGTAGACCACCTCGACGCCCACCGCGGCGAGCAGGACCAGCAGGGCCAGGGCGACGAACTTCTTCGACGTTACGAACTGCCGCTGCTGCTCCGGCCCTTCGGTGATGGACCAGTGCCGCTGCATCCGGTAGTAGAACCCGACGATCACGAAGATGACGAGCGCCCCCATCGCGTCGGAGATGAGCTGCAGGACGGGACCGCTGAGGGTCGTCCACTCGATGGGCTCGCTGAAGGCGGCCAGCTCCTTGAACGACTGCCGCAGCAGGATGAGCGAGAAGATCTCGAACTGCTTGCCCACCGAGTCGGCCACGGACTGCGCCAGCCCGAAGACGAGCCCGATCACCTCGGCGATGAGAAACAGGGTGAAGGCGACGTCGATGGCGTAGTAGTGCTTCTTCGGCACCATCTCGTTGAGCGCGCCGGGCAGCCAGCCCTGCCGCGCGGCCTCGATGGCGATGAGCGCCACGAAGAAGCCGAGGACGAGGACCGTTGCCACGGTGCGGCGCGCGAAGACGGTCTCCCACCGGGCTTCGAGCGCGTCGTAGACGGTGTTGATCAGGCGATCCAGGCGGTCGACCATCGGTCCTCGGGTGAATGAGCAGGAGGCCCGGCAGCAACGCCCGGGCACCATTGCCCCCTCTTAGGCTAGAGGCCACGTCCCGTTTCCCCCGCGCCGGTCCTTCTCCGCGACTGTGCCCAGATCGTGACACGCAGCCACCGATCTCCGCCCTATCGACTCAGATAGTACGCCGTGGTGATCAGCAGCAGATGGCCCACGTCCCCCTCGGCGAGCACGTCCTGCGCGCGGTACTGCAGCCCCACCTCCACCTTACGCCGGTTGCTAAAGAACCAGCCCAACGCCGCGAACACCCGGCTCTCGTCCCCGATGAAGTCTCGGTCGAAACTGACCAGCGCTTCGGCGGACGTGTTCAGGTAGGCCTCACCCGGATCGAGGCGCTCGCCCTGCAGCGGCACCTCGTAGCCGAGGCGGTAACGCCACCGGTTCACGTAGCTGGACGTCCGGATGCGCTGCTCCGCCCGCAGCCGATGCGCCAGCCGCCGGTCGCCCAGGTAGGTGACGATGCCTACCTGCTGCATCAGCCGGTGCTCGCCTGCATACCCGTCCTCCAGCGGATCGTCCCAGCGGTACAGGTAGCCCCCGCCGAGCTTCGTCCGCACGCCCAGGCCATAAGAGGCCGCCAGCTGCGCTTCCGTATGCTCCAGAAACGGGCGATCCTCCAGATGGGTGACCGCCATGAAGCCCACGAGCTGGGCGATGTACCCCCACCGGTCGCCCGACGCCCAGGAGTACGACACCGCCGGCTCCACGATCACGTCGACGGTCCCCTGCGCCCGGACCTCCGCCAGACCTCCGGCGCACACGCCGCCCAGGAGGACGAGGACGACCAACCACCACGACATGCGACGCATCGCCACGAGGCTCAGTACAAGAGATTATCTAAAGGTCGGCGGATGATGCGGCGCTGCTGCACGAGGCGCCCGTCGGCATCGAAGGTGAGCTCGAAAGCGCCCAGCACGTCACCATTCCGGGCGTTGGCCTCCATCTCGTAGCGGACGAGGGCATCGAGGTCCTCCTCGTCATCGTCATCCTCACGTTCCAGCAGGTCTTCCAGCAGGTCTTCGCCGTCGTCTTCGTCCTCGGGCGTGTACTGCCGCTGGATGCGGGTCAGGGTATGCCGGGCGAAGAGGCTGTCGAGGCCGCGCTCGATGCGCGCCCGGACGGGACCGGGGATCTCGTCGAAAGGAATCAGTTGCTCCACGTTCATCAATCGACCGGATTCGAAAAATTCGACGCTCCACAGATAGCCGCGCGCCTGAAGCTTGGCCTCGAAGCTGACCCCCTCGCCGTCCGTCTCGCGGTAGTAGTCGGCCGCCTCCACGACCGCGGCGACCTCCTCCAGCACGGCCAGCGCCGCCCCGGGCAGTTCATCCGCACCGACCGAGCGCTCGACTTCGCGCTTCGGCGTCTCAGCCTCCTGCGCCGCCGCCGTCGCGCTGAGCGTCGCCAGCAACAGCAGATTCACGATGACACGTCGCGCAGTCATAATATCCCCCCTCTCTGAGATGCGCGGATGAAGTACGCCTGTCGTACGCGGCGCCCCGACGGGTTTCCATTCGATGCCTTCGATGCCGTCGCGCCGGATGGGTCCTCGTTTCTTAGCCCGTCGGGGGTCGCGGTAGCAGGGACGGTTGACACCGTCTTGCACTATCGCCGTCGGTTTTTGCGAGCCACCTCGCCGATGGTCTCGGCGTCCACGTCCACGATCTGCCCCTTCATGAGGGCGAGGGTGCGGGCGGGGAATTTCTTGACGAGGCGGTAGTCGTGCGTGGAGATGAGGAGCGTCATGCCCTGCCGGTGCAGGCTGATGAGCAGCTTCTGAATCTCGTCCGCCACGCGCGGGTCCAGGTTGCCGGTGGGCTCGTCGGCCAGGAGGATCCACGGCTCGTTGGCGATGGCGCGGGCGATGGAGACGCGCTGCTGCTCGCCGCCGGAGATCTCGTGCGGATACCGCTTCCACTTGTGCTGCAGGCCGACGCGGCCGAGCACCTGCATCACGCGGTTTTTGACCGCCGCCCCGCTCTTGCCCGTCGCGTACAGCGCAAACGCCACGTTGTCGAATACGCTGCGGTCCGGGAGGAGCTGAAAGTCCTGGAAGACCACGCCGAGCGAGCGCCGCAGGTACGGAATGTCCTTCGGCTCGATCATGTCGCTGCGGTACTCGCCCACGCGGACCACGCCCTCGTCCGGGAACAGGTCCATGTAGATGAGGCGCATCAGCGTCGTCTTGCCGCTGCCCGTCGGGCCGATGAGGTAGGCCATCTCGCCCTGCTTGAGGCTGAGCGTCAGGTGTTCGAACACCTCGCGCTTGTTGCCGTCCGGCAGCGGATACGATACGGTGACGTCTCGAAGATCGATCACGGCGCAGGCGCGTCCTCGCGTTCGTGGATAGATGCGGTCTCCATGATAGCGGTTTTGGTTTTGGGTTGCGAGTGGCGGAGGGTCGCCCTCACCGCGGCCGGCGGACGACCCAGTGAATCCGTTCGGAGGCGTCGGTGGCCGGGGCCGTGGAGAAGTTGTCGTAGGCCGCGACCTGCTCGAACGGCGTCGCCCGGAGCTGAGCGCGGATCTCGTCCGGCGTGTAGGCGCGTTGCACGTGGCGCTCGCGGTAGGTGCGCCCGTCCACCGTCAGCTCGAAGGTGGTGACGTGCGTCCGCGTGGCCGGGTCGTAGGCGCTGCGCCGCTCGTACGCGATGCCGTCCACCTCGCCCGCGTCGTCGAACAGCTGGGCGTTGTTGATGGAGTTGACCGGCGTGCTCTGGTCGAACAGAAAGACGCCCCCCGGACGGAGCGCATCGTGCGCCCCGCGGAAGAGCGCCTGGAGCGCGGGCGGCTCCTGGAGGTAGTTGAGGCCGTCGTAGAGCAGCACGACGGCGTCGAACCGCTCGTCCACGGCGAGGGCGGTGAAGTCCATCTCGGCGAACCGGACCGGCACGTCGCGCTCCTCGGCGGTCGCCCGGGCGACCGCCAGCATGTCCGCCGAGGCGTCCGTAGCCCGGTAGTCGTAGCCGCCGAGCGGCTGGAGCTCGACGGCCAGCGCGCCGGTTCCGCAGCCCAGTTCCAGAAGCGTCTGCGGATCGGGATGGTGGCGCTGCAGCCGCCCGTGCGCGTACGCCGCCCAGTGCGCATAGTCCACGTGCGCCATCACCGCGTCGTACACCGGCGCCAGCCTCGTGTACGGCGGCACGTCACGGACCGTCGCCGCAGGCTGTGACTGGGGAGAACGCGTCATCATCCGGCCTTGCGCTGTTCGGACCGTTGTGCCCGCCGGCGGGCGACGTCGATGGCCAGATAGGCGGCGGCGCGGATGCTGCCCGCCGAGGCCCGGCCCTCGCCCGCGATGTTGAAGGCCGTCCCGTGATCCGGCGACGTACGCACGATGGGCAGCCCGGCGGTGAAGTTGATGCCGCTCTCGAAGGCGAGCGTCTTGAACGGGATCAGCCCCTGGTCGTGATACATCGCCAGGACGGCGTCGTAGAGGCGGTACGCGCCGATGCCGAAGAAGCTGTCCGCCGGGAACGGGCCGAAGACGAGGTGGCCCTGCTCGCAGGCGCGCTGGATGGCGGGGACGATGGACTCCGACTCCTCACGCCCCAGCACGCCGCCGTCGCTCGCGTGCGGGTTGAGACCGAGCACGGCCAGCTTGGGCCGGGCGATGCCGAAGTCCTGCATCAGGCTGTCGGAGATGACGCCGACTTTCTCCAGGATGGCGTCGCGCGTGACGCGCTTGGGCACGTCCCAGATGGCGATGTGGCCGGTGACGAGCCCGACGCGCAGGTCGTCCGAGATCATCATCATCGTGTGCGCCTCGCTGCCGCTGCGCTTGGCGATGAACTCGGTGTGGCCCGGATCGGTGTAGCCCGCCGCCGCGATGGCTTCTTTCGAGATGGGCGCGGTCACCATGGCATCGGCCGTGCCCTCCATGCAGAGATCCACGGCCCGCTCGACGGCGGCCATGGCGAGGCGTCCGGCCTCTTCGTTCACCTGCCCGAAGAGCACGCGCGGTTTCTCGCCCTCGGCCACGTCGAGGACGGTGATGGCGTCGTCGGGGAACGTCTCGGGCACCTGACGCACCACGTGGAACCGCACGTCGCGGTAGCCCAGCTTGTTGGCATGCACCTTGAGCACGTGCGCCGAGCCGACGACGACGGGCTTCATGAACTTCATCAGCCGCGTGTCGGCGAGGCATTTCAGGACGACCTCGGGCCCTACGCCGTTCGGGTCGCCGAGCGTAAAGGCGATGCAGGGACGTTTCTTCTCGGGACGGGGCGGCGGGTCGTCGGACGGGAAAACAGGATCATGTATCTTCATATCGGCAGGTGGATGACTACTCCAGATCAACACGCCGGGTGCGGAACGTAGCCCGTGGGGAGGCCGCGCCTCGCGGAGGCGTCAGGCGGCGGTGCGTCGACGCGTCGGCACGAGAAATCGCATCCGGGATCTGTAGCGCAAACCCGCTACGGCGGTCGCTGTTCTCTCGCCCCGCCGCGCTGGCTACCGTGGGGGACGCGCCTGGAGCTGCATCGGGTCGAGGCTGGTAGGAGCCCAGAAGACAAAGCGGCGGTCGCCCGCGTAGTGCCACGTCTCCTCGACGCCCCCGCGTGCCGGGAAGGACCGCTCGACGCGGTCCGGCGGCCCGTAGGCCACGTAGACGGCGGCAGCGTCGGTCGTCAATCCATCGGGCACGGGCGACTGCGCCGTGCGGAAGGCGTTGGCGGCGTGGTCGACGCGGCGGTAGTACTCGGCCATCAGCTCGTTGAAGGCGGTGCCGGGCGTCGGGTCGCGCTCCTGCCAGTAGGCGCGGATGCGGCGCTCCTGCTCGGCCCGCCCGCCCCGCAGGAGCCGACGCAGGGTGTCGCGGCCTTCGATGAAGCGCAGCGTGCGGATGGCGACCTCCGGGTGGTAGAGCGCCAGCGGCATGTTGCGCCAGTGCGTGCGGAAGCGGGCCGTGTGGTGCGCCTCGGTCCCGTCCGGCAGGACGAGGGTGAGCCGCAGCGCGTAGGCCCCATCCGGCAGCGTCAGGCCGTCCAGGTCGACGGCGGCGAGGGCGATGTCCGCCGACGCGGGCGTCGCCGTGGGCCAGCGCAGCGTCGTCCCGTCCGCCGTGAGCGACGCCGCCTGCACGGGCCACCAGGCGGGACCGGGCAGCGTGTCCCGCCGCACCAGCGTGCCGGTCTCGACGTCGCCATCCGGCGCCTCCAGGCGAACCAGGGCGGCGCGAAGCTCCATCGCGGCGAGGGCGGCGTCGGGCGGCAGCCGCAGCGGCACGACGGCCTGCGCGGGCTGCCCGAATGGCACGTCGCCGCCCAGCGCGGCGAGGTCGAGCGTGACCGTCGCGCCGTCCTGCTGCACACGGCGCGTGATGACGGGCGCGTGGAGCAGAGCGTCCGACCCCGGCACTGCGACGGCGTGCGGCGGGGCCGAGCGGTCGCGGCGGGAGACTGGCTCGCCCAGGCGGAGGCGGTACGCGTAAGTGCCGGGCGGCAGGCGGACACGCACGCTGCCGGTGAGCGTCTCGTCGCGGCGCTGCGTCGCCTCGAAGGTGGGCACGTAGTGAGACTCGTTCCAGCGAAGCGTCGCCACGGGCTGCCCGCGCCGGGTCACCTCCACGGTCACCTCCGGCTCGGTCACGAAGGCGCGCTCGGGCTCCGGCGCCTGGCTGCGCAGAAAGACGAGGCGGGGGTTCGGAATGCGGAAGGCGACGACCACGGTGGCGCTGTCGCCCGTCGCCTCGGGCACGACGACGGCTTCGTGGTAGACCTGCGGCGCGCGGTGCTGCGCGGCGAGGTCCTCGTAGCGCTGCGCCGCCGCCGGGGGCGGCCCGGTCAGGGCGACCATCACGCTCAGGAGTCCTATCCAAACCATCCAGCGCGCACGCCCCGCCCCGTACCGCCCTCGCCCGTGTACGTCCATTCGCCTCGACGTGCCTATTCGACCTGGATGCGCAGTGAATCTACCGAAATGCCTGCCAGGATGCCCACTCCGCCCGACACGTTCGACACAGGGTCGCGGCGCTGCGGGTCGTCCCGGCTGGAGGCGTAGCGCGCGTAGTCCTGCCCGCTCCGGATGAGGGCGACGCGCAGCGTGTGCGGCGGCAGCGGCGCGGCCTCGGCGGCGACGGGCACGGCATACACGCCCGTCCACTCGCGGCGCGCCCCGGCCTGCTTGGCCGCCTCCTGCTCGGGGAAGATCTGCTCCGGCTTGAAGAAGAAGTCGTCCAGCGAGACCGGCAGGTACGGGCGCAGCTGGGCCCGCACCCAGTACAGGCTGTCGGAAGCCACAGCGGGGGCGGCCCACGCCACGCGGGCTTCGACCAGGTAGACAAACCCTTCGGACGCGCCCGTCCGCAGCGAGTCGATCTGGAGCGTGTCGAGCTGGGCGGGGTCGATGAAGAGCGAGTCCAGGATGATGCCTTCGACCGGCTCGTTCGAGGCCCGCACCCGTACGCTGTCGATCTGGATGGCGGGCGGGACGATGCTCTCTGCCGTGACGCGCTGCCCCCGCCATTCCACGTCGAGCGCCAGGCGGCTCCCGGACGGCACCGTCGGCGCGGCGTCCGGCGCGTACCGCCCGGGCGGGTCGTCCATGGGCCGGTAGGCAACGGGCTGCCCGTCCACCTGCAGGGCGACCTCGGCGTCGGTCACCGCCGTGGCGGCATCCAGCGGATAGGCCGCGTCCAGCGGCTGCGCCTGCCGCAGCGTGAGCGTGGGCAGCGGCTCCTCGGCATCGACGAAGCCTTCGACCACGAGCAGCGGCCCCTCGCCGGGCGTGACGGTGTCGCACCGCGCCCAGAGCAGCAGGCCCGCCATCAGCAGAACCCACAGCAGGACCGTGCGGCGCACGCTATGTCTCGTTCGCCCGGCCATCAGAGCTCCACCTGGAGTTCGAACAGGGGCAGAAAGAACAGCCCGCGCCGGTCCTCGACGGCCACGCCGCCCTCGGGCGCCGGGTCGTACGTGCGGTCGATGACGTTGCGGCGGTTCGTCACGTTGTAGAAGTGCAGCTTGGTGCTCATCTGCGCGCCGTAGACCCTGAACCGATAGCCGACGGTCAGATCGAGGCGGAAGTAGGGCGGCAGGCGGCCGTTGTTGATCTCCGGGCGGTACAGGTAGCGCGTCGGCGTCTCGTCCAGCGGGTCACCGGCGGCGTAGCGCGCGACCGGCACCGTCAGCGGATAGCCGCTGCGCCACTCGTTCGAGAGCGTCGCCATCCAGCGCGGCCCCCGATAGCTGAGCACGGTTCGGAGCGAGCGAGGCACCTCGAAGCGCGTCGGGTAGAAGTCGGGCTCCGGCGTCGTGGTGGGGCGGGTGCGGGAGCGTCCGCCCGCATAGCTCATCCAGGCGCGCCACGGGCCGTCCTCCGCCCGGGCCGTCACTTCGAGCCCGTAGGCGCGCGCCTCGCCCGCCATGTACTGCCCCAGCAGCGTGCCCACCTCAATGCCCGGCCCTTCGAGCCCTTCCTTGGTCTGGTACACGTCGCGCGGCAACAGGACGTCGGACGAGGTGCGCCAGTAGCCGTCCACCCCGAGGGTCAGCCAGGGCGTCGGCGTGCTCTCCGCCCCGACGGCCACCTGGCGGCTGGAGGCGGGCCGCACGGCGTCGCTGGCCGGAACCCACCGGCTGGAGACGAGATCGTAGAGGAAGGAGAAGCGGTCGCGCAGGCGGTGCAGGTACTGCCACTGGAGCCCGCCGCCTGCTCGCAGCGCGAGGCGATCCGGCACGAGGGCATACCGCAGGCTGGCCCGCGGGCTGAGGCGCACGTGGCGGCCGCCGCTGAAGTAGGCCAGACGCAGGCCGGGCTTGAGCGTCCAGCGCGGCGCGGGCTGCCAGGTGTCCTGCACGTACCCAGACACCTCGAAGGCGCGCTGCCGCTCGTCGGCGTTGAGCGTGTCGAGGACGCCGAGGGAGCGCTGCACGTCGGCGTCGAGAAAGCTCTTGAACGTCCGCCCCACCACCTCCACGCCCGCCCGCACCTGATGCGTGACCGACGGGTAGTAGTCGACGTCCGTGCGGAGGCCGTAGTCTTGCAGCCGCACGCGATAGTCGGACCGCACCGAGGACGCGTCGGTCGGGCGCAGGAAGACGCCCTCGTCGGCCCGGTAGCTGGAGCGGTACGCCGTCGTCGTCACGAAGACGCGCTGCGAGGGCAGGTATTGGTGGCGGAGGCTGACGAGGCGGTTGCCCCAGTCCTGTTCGACCTCGAAGAACAGGTCCGCCGGGCGGAGCCACTCGTCCGGGTCGAACGACAGGTCGAAGGGCAGGCGCACGTCCAGGTTGTCGCGCCCGCCGTAGTAGCTGAGCGAGAGCCGGTGGTGCAGGCGCGGGCGCCACGTCAGCTTGGCGCTCGTGTCGTAAAAGTAGTAGCCGGTGCGCAGCGTGTCGCGGCGGCCGTCTTCTTCGACGGCGTGCTGCGTGCCGAGCAGCAGGTCCAGGTAGGAGCGGCGCCCGGAGACCATCACCGTGAGGTCTTGCCCCAGCGGCGCCTCGGCGATGAAGCGACCGCTGAGCGGGCTGATGGCGGCCAGCACCCGCGCTTCGTCCTGGCTCCCGTCCCGCATCTCCACGTCCAGCACGGCGGCGAGGCGTCCGCCATGCTCGGCGGGCAGGCTGCCCCGGTACAGCTTGATGTCTTTGAACGTCTCCGTCTGAAACGTCGAGATGAGGCTGAAGGCGTGCCAGGGAAAGTAGACGGGGGCGCCGTCGAGCAGGTACAGGTTCTGGTCCGGCGCGCCGCCCCGGATGATGAGGCCGCCGTTGACCTCCGCCGCCTTCTGCACGCCCGGCAGCCACTGCAGCGCCTGCATCAGGTCCGACTCGCCCGGGAACGAGGGCAGCGCCTGCAGGTCTTGTACGGGCACCGCCGTCAGGCCCGGCACGGTGGACAGGTCGCGCCGCGCGCCCCGTTGCGCCTCGACCACGACCTCGTCGGCGTGCACCGTGAGCGAACGCAGGCCGATGGTGGCCGTCGGCATGCCGGGGGTCAGCAGGGTGTCCTGCGCCGCGTAGCCGAGGTAGGAGAAGCGCACCACGTAGGGCCGCCGGGGCAGGGCGGGCAAGGCGAAGTAGCCCGCGTCGTTCGTCGTCGTGCCGACTTGCAGGGCGGGCAGATAGACGTGTGCGCCGGGGAGCGACTCGTCGGTCGTCGCGTCGGCGACGAAGCCGAGCAGCATGCCGCGTGAGGGCTCCCCCGCCGATGCCGACACGGTCGGGCGATCCGGCGGCGCCTCGGCCAGCACGTACTGGCGACGCCGCACGCGCTCGGCCCGCAACGACGTCCCGGCCAGCAGGCACCGCAAGGCCCGCTCCGCGCTGCGACCGTCGTACCGGCACGTGACCCGCACGCCCTCCACCTGGCGCTCCGCATAGACCACGTCGACCGCCGCCTGCGCCCGCAAGGTCTCCAGCGCCTCCCGGAGCGGCGCCTGATCCACGTCGAGGCGGATGACCTGCCCGTGCGCCAGCGCGGGAAGCAGGATCAGAACCAGACCGACGATAAGTGCCCGATGCTCGTAATGCACGCCACGCCGACTCCCAGTCCAGCCACCCC
>JAAAOL010000470.1 GCA_009908885.1 Bacteroidota bacterium
GTTATGAGGAGTACGTATGGCACTCTGCCGAGGAGTTGACGGTCTCTGACTTACGAGAGGTGTTTACATTGCAATAACGGGTATACCAGCCGTGGTGTGTGATTCGTACGAGCTGACGGGGCAGAATAGATGCCTTACGCATCACGCATTACGTCCGAAGCGGTCGAAGCATCCTCGGTCTGACGGACGAGCACGAACGCGGCCTGCCGGTGGAGGACGCTTCCGAATTGGCGTTCCTCCTGCACCACGGCACCGTGTTCAGAAAAAAAGAGACGCCACTGCTCGGCGGTCCGAAAGTGCAGATGTTCTTCCTGTGCCGCCATCGCGCCTCCTGACCGAAGCCGATTCGCCACCCGATCCAGCACCGTCAAGACGCGCAGGCTCCGGGCGGACGTGTACACGGACTCCACGACGAGGACGGGACCATCGGTGACACGAAGCGCCTCCTGCACGACTGCCGCCGGATCCTTACAGTGATGGAGCACGAAATACAACACCGTCGCATCGAACGTATCATCCTCGAAGGGAACGTGCTTGCCATCATACACCTGATGCGGCAATCCGGTACGGTTCATCGGCAGCACGTCCAGCAGCTGCACGTCCGCACCGGTACGGCTTGCTAGCTCCCGACCGACGTACCCCTCCCCTGCTCCGAGGTCCAGTATCCTGTCAGGACGTTCCGGGAGCCATGATGCGAGAACGTCGACCTTGCGGCGTGCCCGCCATCGTTGGACGCGTTGCAACAGGGCATCCCGGTGGCCCCAGAGGGCGAATATCGCCCATCCGCCCCAGCCCACGACCACGAACGCCCCATACCACACGCCACCGCCGGGCCGATACAGCAAGTACGTGCCGAAGGCTGCTGCCGCCAGCCACAGCCAGTGCCAGGCTACGTGACGCTGTACGGCCAGCAGCGGCAGGACGGCGAGCAGATACCAGGGGTGGACGGTGGTCGTGAACACCAGAAAGGCACCGAGGACGACGAGCATGCCGCGGGACAGGGGCCAGTCGCGACGCGCATCGAGCACGTAGAGGAGCGGCAGGATGGCGAGGTAGAGCCCCGTCAACAGCGGACCGAGGGTCTTACTCCAGTCCTCCCCGGTGACTCCGGCGAGGATGTTCTTGACACCGAGATACAGGCCGGCGTTGAACTCGAAGAGGGACGTATACAGCCGGAGCGACTCGACGACGTGGGGCACGACGTGCGGCGCCGCGAAGGGAGCGCCCAGCAGAACCATGACGAGCATCCCCGGCCATACACCGCGCCAGCCAAACCGGCGCATCAGGAGAGGAAAAAGGACGAGGGGATACAGCTTGGCCATCGTAGCCGCGCCGAGTGCTGCCGACGCCCACCGCGGACGGCGATTGTGTGCCATATATAGCGCGAGAAGCAAGGCTCCGACCATCAGCGCCTCGGTATGCCCCTGCCCCGCGACCTCGATGATGACGAGCGGCTGCAAGGCATAGAGCAGCAGCATCCGCCGGTCAGCCATGCGAGCGAGCAGCAGCAGTCCGCCCCACTCCACGGCCACGAACACGGCTTTGATGACGTAGTAGCTCGCCTGCCAGTCGCCCGCATACGCCCATCCTCCCAGGAAGAAGACCATCTGGGACAGGGGCGGGTAGACGGAATAGTAGGACGCCGAGTTGAGCAGGTCGACCAACGGTGATGCTTGCAGGGCCGGGAGGGCCACCTCCGACGGGACGTAACGATAGGGATTCAGCCCGGCGTGCTGCACGAGCCCATCCCACACGTACCGGTACGCATCATCGGAGAGCGAGGGCGGCAACACAAACGCGATGAGACGCGCCCCGGCGGCCAGCCCGAGCGTCCACCCGACCGGAATCCCACCACGACGCCAGAGCCCGACGACGAGGCCGCTGCTCAGGACGCCCAGCGCGACGAACACGCCCCAACGTGAGGGATCCGCCGCGGCCACGACCATCGCGACGACGGTGAGGCACCACGCCGCTATCAGGACGCGTTGCCATCGATCCGGTCGGTCTGGGGCTCGTGGAGGCGCCATGCCGCAGCTCTCAGCGCTCGGGGCGAACTAGCTCGAGGCACAACTCGCGGCGATCGCGGTCGTAGGTAACCACGTCGGCCATCCGTTTCATCAGGAAGAGGCCGCGTCCGCTCTCTCTCATCAGATTGCTCTCATCCAGAGGATTCTCGATCGCTTCCGGGTCGAATCCCTGGCCCTCATCCTGGACGCAGACGATCACCCGATCCTCTCGAATCACGATCTCCAGCCGCACCTGTTTGCCGTCATCGAACCGGTTGCCGTGCTTCATCGCATTCGTCACGGCCTCACTTACGAGCAGCACGACCTGGTACGTCAGATCGTCGTCGTCGAGATGCGCCGCGACGAACGTCTGCGACTCGTCGATGACAGGCTCCAGGTTCTCGAAGCTGCTCGTTACTTCGATGTAGAGACGAGGTGGCGCCGAGTCAGAGGCTGTGTCCATAATGGAGATCGGTGGCTGTAGGCTCGGTGGGGGTCCAAAGATAGTCAACACGAGACACTTGCACAGCAGACGTTTTCAGCGAACGATCGCCGCCTTCAGGAGAACGGGCGCTTCGCCCTCGGATTCGATTCGGACGAGATAAACGCCCGAGGGAACCCGCCGACCGTCCTGATCGAGCAGGTCCCACGGAACCCCGCCGTTGCCGTCGCGCTCCTTTAATGCTCGAACGAATGTGCCCTGGGCGGTTAAGATGCGCACCGTGGCCCCCCGCGGCACGCCGGCGACCATGAGGCGCGGGGGGTGACGGCGCTCGTCGTGGGGATTCGGAAAGACATACGCCTCAGACAGCGACGTCGCCGGGCGCGTCAGAGCGATCGATTGCCCCCCGGCGGGCATGCGTTTGCCGTTGGTGCTCCGGATGCCCTCCACCACCAGGTAGGTGTCGAGCCCCGTCGGGCCCAGCGCGCGCCCGGATGTCGTGACCTGCACCTCCGTAGGACGGTCCGGAGTCCACGCTACGTCGAGGACCTGACCGGACGGCTCCAGCCGATAGCGCTCCGCCGTAAGATCCGCTCCCTCCAGCGGGTCGCTGAAGGTCAGATGGATGGTTCCCGGCTGCTCGATGGTCCAGTTCTCGACGATGAGCGTCGCGTCCGGCGGTTCGGGCCATGCGATGGGGGCGGCCCGAGACGCAACCGGCATGCCCTCCCGGTCCCGCACCTGTTGCCAGAAGAGCGTATCCGGACCAGCCTGAACCTCGGAGAAGCGCAACGTGATGGATCGGTGCTGCTGGCCGGGCAAGACCTCCATGGGATGGCTGCCATCGGACAAATGAAACTGCTCGGGGGCGAGGTCCGGGGCCAGCGGTTCGCTGAAGACGAGTTCGGCGGTGGCCGGAGCGGGGTAGCTGATGGACTGCACGACGGCGGGAGCGTGTGGCCGGACCTGACGTACCGCCGACAGGCCCGTCATGGCGCCGTCGTGCCATCCTCCCAGCGCATACTCCCGCTCGCGATCCGTCTGCACGATCAGGGACGAGCCGGTCGAGGACGTCAGCGGATCGAATGCTGCCGACGCGGTCTCTCGGCTGTAGACCACGACGGAGTCGGCACCGAAGGCTTCCCATGCCAGCCGCACCGACGCTGCGCCCTCCGAGACGGCCAAGATCCACCGGGGCGGCGGCGGACGGTTCAACGATTCCCCCGAGGGCCGAAGCCGGTACAACCGCTCGTCTCCCGCGCCCACGATGAGTTCCTCGCGGCCATCTCGGTCGAGATCGGCCACGGTCAGCGCAGCGCTCCGCACGCCACTTCGCCGCTCGGTGCCCAGCTGTCGCCGGTGGTAGATCAGGTGCCATGCACCATCGGCCTGCCGCTGCATGACGTACAGGTGCGGCGGATGCGCGATGGCGAGTTCGTCGTGCCCGTCACCATCCACGTCGAGGGCGGCCAGCGCCCCGTGCCGCGCCGATTGGCCGGGCAGGATCCAACGGGCGTCGAGGGTGGATGCGTCATCCCCGATCGCATCCCAGACGTAATACACGCCGAAAGCGGGCTCGCGCTCATTATTGCGCGTAGGTTGCGTCCAGGGCTGTGTATGGGTGACGAATTCTGCCAGTCCGTCCCCGTCGAAGTCACCGTGGGTCATGCGGGCGCTGGCGTTGTATCGCTCCGTCTCGAACGTCCAGACCGGGTCTAGACGGTTATCTCCGCGCGCTTCGTACCAGATCCAATCCCCATCGGTATCTCCCACGAGCAAATCACGTCGTCCATCTCCGTCGAAATCGTCTGTGACGACCTGGGGCGTGCTGAACTCGCTCGTGCTCAACTCCGATGGCCCCACGCCCGTGGGATTGCCGAGCCGCGTGACCTCCACGTAGTCAGCACCGTCGTATTCCAAGAGCCGCCATTGCCGCGTGTTGTGGACGAGAATCTCGCCTCGGCCGTCACCGTCCAGGTCGGTAAGGCCAGCGCCAAACGCGGCGAGCGAATCGAACGGATTGGCCAGACCCGTCGTGTCGATGAAGGCGACCGACTCCAGGAAGGCTTCCGGGCCTCCCTGCTCGAACACGAGCGTCGCGCCCGCTACCTGGGTCAGCACTTCGCGGAGCCCATCCCCATCCGTGTCGCCCACGTCGCGCGGAATGACATTAGCGATCAGCTGCTGCACGCGCCGGAGCGACTCCCCATCCCATTCAGCGACGACCAGCGTATCGCCCACCCAGCCCTGCTCGTAGCGATTGTAGATCAACTCAGCGAGCTGATCGCCGTCGAGATCGGTGGTCTGAGGCATCAAATAGCCATGGGTGACGCCGAGATCGTCGACCTCGAACAGGCCAGGCCGTGTGCGGCGGTCGGGGAGTGAAAACGTGCTCGTGCGCGTTGTCCGAAGGCCCGCCCCGTTGCGCGCCTGCAGGGTCGCCTCGGCGGGGCCGCCGTAGCCCTCATCATCGGTCCAGACGAGCCCGTGGCGCCGCGCCCGGCGGTCGGAGAAAACCATCGTCGTGTCCGAAGCCGTCGCCACGGTCAGCTGGAGCGCTGTGAGGTCGTCGGTAGCCGCATCGACGGCGATACCCCAGCGCCCGTCCACCAGGGCACGCTCCCACACGCGAACGTCCACCTCCGGCGGCGTGCGGTCCACGAACACGCGGCGTCGATCCTCGACGGTGGTTCCGTCATTGAGCTGCGCGGCCAGCCGCAGCGTGTACGTCGTGTCCTCCACCGCAGCAAGCGACCAGACCGCGAGGGTATCGTTCAGCGTCTGTGCCTCGACCGGGCCTGCGAGGCGCTGCCAGTCCCCGCGCGGGTCCTCGTCGCCGACCTGCACGTCCACGGTGAACGACGTAAAGCGCGGGTGGACCACCGAACCGACGATGGGAATGGCGTCGTCCGCGAGCGTCGCGTTATGCGGCGGATGGTCGAGCGTGACCTGTGCAGGGAGGGCTCGCCGTACCGCCGCAGCCACGTCCAGCCGACCGGCACCGGTGCGATGATCCCATCCCGGCGTGTCGATATCCACCGCCGTGCTGGTCAGGATGGAGCGGATCGCGTCCGGAGTCAGGTCAGGATCGACGGTTTTCAGCAAGGCGGCCGCTCCGGCGACGAGCGGGGCGGCCATGGACGAGCCGCTCCGCCGCCCGTAGAGCGCGGTCACGTCCTCCGGGTTGGGAGCGGAGGGCGCGGGCAGGGTCGTCGTGTAGATGGCCGTGCCCGGCGCGCCGAGGTCGATCCCGAGACCATGCGCCCCCCGCCCGGCGATGCTCGACCCGTCTGCCGTCAGCCAGGCGACGCCGAGGACGTCGGTGTAATCAGATGGGTAGTGTGGAGCATCACCGCCCAGGTTGCCGCCAGAGGCTACCACGACGGTGCCCTGACTCGTCGCGTAGCGGATCGCTTCCCGCATGAGTGGGGATTCGTACACGTCGCCGAACGACAGGTTGAGCACGTCGAGACCTTCCTGTGCCGCGTAGACGATGGCTGCCGCGATGTCGTCATCCTCGCCCAGCCCATCCGCCCCGAACGCCCGGAGCGGCACCAGCCGACTGCCCGGCGCGACGCCGCTGCCCCCGACCCCGTTATCCAGGCCCGCGCCGATCGCCCCAGCGACGATGGTGCCGTGCCCCTGCCCGCCCTGATTCAGATTGTCCTCCGACGGATCCGGGTCGCGCTCGAAATAATCCCCCGGCTCGACGGACGCGGTGCGATCCACGAAGTCATACCCGATCACATCATCCACATAGCCGTTCCCGTCATCATCCACCTGGTTCAGGTCGGATGGGTCGAAGCGGCCATTTCCGTTCAGATCTTCGGCCTCATTGACCCAGAGTTGCCCGTCAAAATCGGGATGGTCGAGAAACAGCCCCGTATCCACCACTCCCACGCGGACCGTGGCGGCTCCGGTCGTGACCTGCCAGGCCTCTGCAGCGCGAATCACGGGGAGATGATTCAGGCTGTCCAGTTGGGGGTCGTCGTAGTCGTCCGCCAGTGACATCATGCTGAGGGCATCGAGGCGGTACCGATGGTTCCGCTGGACGTACCGCACCCCCGGCACCGCACTCCACCGCGTCACCACCGAATCGACGTCAGCCGCATCGTCAAGGTGAAGCACGTAAGCATGTGCAAGGGGATGCGCCTGCTTCCTCGCCCTAGCGTCCACGGTGATGACCGGGCGAACGCGCCGTATCGACCGCAGCATCGGCGCATCGACCTGTCCGGGTCTCTCGAAGGCCCCTTCCAGCACCGACACTACGGGCTCCCCCGCCGCAGCGTCCACGCTGACGATCACGCTCTCTTGCGCGCTGGCCGAAGCCGTCATCGTCAGGACTAAAAGGACAAGGATGCTATTTGCAATAACGGAGTTCACGGTGTGCTCGCCTCCAGATGCTCGGCTAACACCCGTGCAAGGCGGCGCCGGTCGTACTGTTCCACAAATTCGTCGCTCGGCACCGGAAGCGATCCGTCGGACCAGGACGCATACAGCTGACGCAAGGCGCGTGTGATGGCACCGACGTCGTCCGGCGGCGCGACGTACGCGGCGGAGTGTCCCTCCAGCGCCTGCCGTGCAGCCCCCTCCGGGACGAGCGCGAGGATCGGCTTGCGCGCCCCGAAGTATTCGAACAGTTTGCTCGTCGAGATCGACTCGGCCCCGGGACGGCGTCCCACCGTCATCCATAGCACGTCCGCCCCGCGCTGGTACGCCACCGCCTCACGGTGCTCCACGTACCCCACGTGCTGCACCACGTCGCCCAGCCCGAGCTCCTCGATCAGGGCTTTCGACGCGTCTGGAATCAGCCCGACGAAGGTCGCGCGGACCTGCTCCCCGGCCTCGGGTATTTCACGAACTAACTGCGCCAACGCTCGGAGAAAGTAGTCGGGGGTCTGGGCGTCGTAGAAGATGCCACTGTAGACGAACCGCAGCGTGTCTGCCCGTGCTCCGGTGCGAGGCGTCACGTCGAAATCTGCCGGGTCGAAGCCCTGCGGCACGATGTGCACCGGGGTCCCGGGATTGCGGTCTTGGAGACTACGACGGATCGGCGCGTTGATCGTCAGCGCGCGTTCCGCGACCCGCATGGCCCACCCTTCGCACTGCTGCTGCGCGAGGCGGTGAAACGGCGTCGGATACCAGTGGCGGGGATTGCCCACCCAGTCGTCCCGGTAATCGAGCACCAGCGGGATCCGGTACCGGCGGCTGAGCCAGGCGGCGACGAGATGACCGCTGTACGGCGGCGCCGACGACAGGATCGCGTCGTACGAGCCGGTCTTCAGCCGTCGGCTTCCTGCCCAGACGGCATGGGGAAACCAGCCGATTTTATTGTCTGGCACGAACATGAACTGACTCAACCGCGTGAGCCAGCGACGCCGCGACTCGCTCGGCAGGCTGACGGTCTGCTGCCGCCCGAAGAGCTGCGTCGGGTCCCAGCTACGGGTGCGCACGATCTCGACGCCAGCGGCCTCCACCTCCTCCAACAACGCCGGATCGTAGGCGAAGTAGCCGCCCGGTTCGATGGTCAACACGGTCGGTTGCCAGCCGACGTCGGGCAGGTATTTGACGAACTTGGCGACGCGCTGCACGCCGCTCCCCCCCATGGGCGGGAAATAGTACGCCACGACCAGCACGCGCCGCATCGAGGACTGCTCGTCACGTGCGTGCGATAGACGACTCACAGGACCAGCAATTCCTTCGATGCCTGGGTAAGTCGGTCACACCCGTCCTTCCGGAGGACGATGATGTCCTCGATGCGCACACCGAACGCCCCGGGCAGATAAATGCCGGGCTCGATGGTAATGGCAGCCCCCTCGGGCAGGGCGTCCTCGCTCCGAAATGACACGGGCGGCCACTCATGCACCTGGAGTCCGATGCCATGACCCAGGCTGTGCGAGAACGCCTCTCCGTAGCCCGCCGCGTCGATCAACGACCGGGCGACGTCGTCCAGCGCATCCGAGGCCATGCCGGCGCGGGCCGCATCGATGGCCGCCTCCTGCGCCTCCCGAACCACCCCGTACACCTCGGCGAAGTCCGGGGGCGGCGACCCGAGTACGACCGTGCGCGTCATGTCGGACGCATAGCCATCGACCACCCCGCCCATGTCGACCAGCACGACATCGCCAGACTCCAGGCGACGGTCCGTAGCTCGGGCATGCGGGCGGGCGGCGTTAGCCCCGGAGGCCACGATGGGCTCGAAGGCCATGCGCTCAGCCCCGCGCTGCAGATGCCGATAGGTGATTGCGGCGGCGACCTCGCGCTCCGTCAGTCCCGGACGCAGCAAATCCAGCACATCGGACCACACGGCCTCCGTGACGGCCTGCGCGCGACGGATCGCGTCGATTTCGGACTCGGTCTTCTTGGCAACGGCCTGCGCAAGCACCCGCGTTTCCCCGTGCCAGTCGATGGTATCGTACACGTCGTCCCACCGGCTGCGCTCGTTTACCGTCACGTAATCGGCCTGGAAGAGAACGCGGTCTCCAGCATGCAACCATCCCTCCTCCGCGATGTGCTCATGGAGCGCATAGCCCGGCACATGCACAGCTGCCCCCCTCACCTCCTGCTTCGCCTGGTCCTCGTACCGCCCGTCCGTCACGAAATAGACTTGATCCCGCTTCACCAGCAGCACCCCGTTCGATCCGGTAAATCCCGTCGCCCAGCGGATGTCCGGCAAAAACGTCAGCAGCGCGGCATCTACGTCATACTCGTCCAGCAGGAAGTGCAGCGAACGGAGAGGCATTGGTACGATCGAGCCGACTTAACTGGCTTCCGTCTCCTGCATGGACTTGAGGTACACGATCAGCTTATCGATTCGCTCCTGCGCCGCCTGCTCCTGAGAGGGCACGCCATCGCTGCTGGCCCAGATGTTGCCCCAGATCGGCATCTGCCGCGTCCCGTGGGCGGGAATCATCTCCCGACCGTCGATCATTTTGCGGACGTACTCCTCGGGAAAGACGCCGTCGTGCGAGGCCTGCAGCGTCGTCAGGTCCGGCAAGTCCTTCGTGAGCTGATCGGTCATCGAGCCCTCGCCTTTCCCTTCCGGTCCGTGGCAGCTCTGGCAGTGACGCTCGTACAGCATCTGGCCCGAGACGGCCACGACCTCCGCAGGAGCCTCTTCCGCCTCAGCAGGCTCGGCCGGTTCCTCAGGAGCACAACTGGAAGCAACCAGCACCAACGCCAGGGTCAAACACGCCAACAGGGATCGTCTCACAGAAAGTCGCATGGTGGATGCGGTTGAATAAGAGGGTATCTGATGAAAGATGCAGACTCTCACCCTCGCATGCAACATGCTGCTCTGTCAGGCTCAGGAGCGACTGCTGTAATTGGGCGACTCCTTGGTGATCTGGACGTCGTGCGGATGCCCTTCCCGGATGCCTGCTGCCGTAACGCGGACGAAGGACGACGACTCCCGCAGGTCCTGGACGGTGGGACACCCGCAGTAGCCCATCGCCGCGCGGAGTCCGCCCGTCATCTGATAGGCCACTTCGCTCAGCGTCCCGCTGTACGGCACGCGGCCTTCGATCCCTTCTGGCACCAGCTTCTTGAGGTCGTCTTCGGCGTCCTGGAAATACCGGTCCTTGCTGCCCGACTGCATCGCGCTGACCGACCCCATGCCGCGGTAACTCTTGTACTTGCGGCCTTCGTAGATGATGGTTTCGCCCGGGCTCTCCTCGACCGCCGCGAACAGTCCGCCGATCATGACGGACTCAGCTCCGGCAGCCAGCGCCTTCGGGACGTCGCCCGTCTGCTTGATGCCGCCGTCGGCGATGACGGGCACGTCGTGTTCGGCCGCCGCGGCAGCGCATTCCAGGATGGCGGTGAGTTGCGGCACGCCGACGCCCGCCACCACGCGCGTCGTGCAGATCGAGCCCGGACCGATGCCCACCTTCACGGCGTCGGCTCCCGCCGCAATCAGATCCTCCGTCCCTTCCCGCGTCGCCACGTTGCCCGCGATGACCTGCAGGCCATCGACTTCGCTCTTGATGCGCTCGACGGTCCGCAGGACGCCCTCGGAATGGCCGTGCGCCGTATCGACGACGACGGCATCCACACCGGCGAGGACCAGCGCCGCCACGCGGTCCAGCACGTCCGGGGTGATGCCGACGGCGGCGCCCACCCGCAGGCGCCCGTGCTCGTCCTTGCAGGCGTTCGGAAACTGTCGCTTCTTCGAAATATCCTTGAACGTGATCAGCCCCTTCAGGTAGCCGTCGTCATCCACGACCGGCAGCTTCTCGATCTTGTATTCCTGCAGCAGGGCCTCGGCCTGTTCCAGGGTCGTTCCCATAGGAGCGGTGACGAGCCCTTCGGACGTCATCATGTCCCGCAGCGCTATGGACGGATCCGTCTGGAAGCGCAAGTCGCGGTTGGTCACGATGCCGACGAGCAGGTTGTCCTCGTCCACCACCGGAATGCCGCCGATCGAAAACCGCGCCATCATGGCCCGGGCGTCAGCGACGGTGTCCTCGGGATGCAGCGTGATTGGGTCGAGGATCATCCCGCTCTCAGACCGCTTGACGCGACGCACCTCGGCGGCCTGCTGCTCGATACTCATGCTCTTATGCAGCACGCCGATACCGCCCTCGCGGGCGATGGCAATGGCCATCTCAGACTCCGTCACGGTGTCCATCGCCGCGGAGATGAGGGGCACGTTGAGGGTGATCGTGCGCGTCAGGCGGGTGACGAGTGAGACGTCCCGGGGCATGACCGCGGACCGGGCCGGGACGAGGAGCACATCGTCATAGGTTAGCCCTTCGCCTTTAATCTTCTCATTGACGACCGACGCCGGGGCCGCCACGCGGGGATGGACCTGCATAGGGTACACCGCTGGTTCGCAAAAATTGAGTTGTGCCTGCTAACGAACTCCCTCAGCGATGGTTCGTCGTCCACGGTCTTTTCGCACGCCCGGCACGACCTCGGCACGGCCCCCTATTTGAGTCCGACCTTATTCCGCAGGGTCTGCACCTCGTGCTCTTCGAGGCGCCGCCATTTGCCCCGACGGACGCCTTCCGCCGTCAGACCGGCGTAGTTGACCCGCTCCAGGTGGACCACGTCGTGCCCGAGCGCTTCCATCATGCGACGGATCTGCCGGTTGCGACCTTCGTGCAGCCTGAGCCCGATCTCGTGATGGTCGTCCGGCCGCACATACGTCACGCGGTCCGCCGCGGCCGGGCCGTCCTCCAGCTCGACCCCCTGCAGCAGTTGCTCCAGCTGGTGCGGCTTTACCGGCTCCCGCGTGCGGATGACGTACAGCTTGTCGATTTCGTAGCTCGGATGCATGAGCCGATGGGCGAGGTCGCCGTCGTTGGTGATGAGCAGGACGCCCACCGTGTCGCGATCGAGCCGGCCCACGGGAAAGAGCCCGAGTTGGTCTTTCTCCGGCAGCTGGATGAGATCGAGCACGATGTCCCGGTCGTGCTCGTCGTCGGTCGTCGTGATGGTGTCTTTGGGCTTGTTGAGCAGCAGGTACACCTTGCGGCGCGGCGAGATGACCCGCCCGTTGACCTCCACCGTGTCGTCGTCCTGGACCTGATACCAGTACTCCTTAACCACCTCCCCATTGATACGAACGCGCCCTTCGTCGATCAACGTGTCGGCCTTGCGGCGGGAGGTGACGCCGGATCGTGCAATGTATTTGTTGAGGCGCATGGATGCGTCGCTGTGTCGATTCGCAGGGTCCTGATCCAATGCAATAACTCAGCACTATATTTATTCCCAGGCCGTCACTCAGCTTCAGCGGAGGTGGTCTCCTCTGCTTCCCCCGCCTCCTCTTGCCCCTCGGAAGACGCCGAGGCCTCCTTCATCTCCTGTTGAACGAGCAGCTTGGCCTTTTCACGGCTGAAGAGCGGGTCTGCCAGCAACTCCTCGATCTCGCGGAGGGTCGGCAAGGCCTCCAGGTCGTCCAGACCGAAGGCGTCCAGAAAACGGTCCGTAGTGCCATAGAGCAACGGGCGACCGACCGAGTCGCTCCGCCCGATGACGTCGATCAGGTTAAGTTCGAGCAGCTTGCGGAGGGCATAGTCGCTGTCCACGCCGCGCACGAAGTCGACCTCTGGCTTCGTGACGGGCTGGCGGTACGCGACGATGGCGACGGTTTCCAGCAGCGACCGGGACAGGCGCTTCGTCCGGTCTTGCTCGTAGTGGGTCTTGAGGTAGTGCGCCACGGCGGGGGTCGTCGAGAGGCGATAGCCGCCGCCCCAGCGCCGGACGCGGAGTGCCCGCCCATGATCGGCATAATGCGCGTTGAGGGCATCGATCAAGGCCTCGATGACAGATGCCGGAGGCGGCTCTTCCCCGGCCACTTCCCCAATGACGGACGCGATGGTCGAGGCCTCGATGGGCTCATCCGCTGCAAAGATCAGCGCCTCGACGGCCCGCATCCATTCGTCGCGCCGCTCCACGTCCTCCAGCGGGTGCGCTGCACCGGTCGTTTCGGGATTGTCCTTGGCGCGCTCACTCATGACCATTTGCACTGATCGATCCGTTGGTGGACGGCTCCTCGTCCGGATACAGCCGCTCGACGGCGAAATCGTTCGGACCGTCGATCGGGCGTAGCCACACGTCTCCGAGGCGCGCCAGTTCCAGCACCGCCAGGAAGACGGCGATCACGAGGCCGCGGGGCTCTCCCGCCACCAGCCCTCGAAACGACACGACGTCGTCGCGCTGCAACTCTTTCAGCAAGCGTTCCCGCTGCGCCTCGACGCTGTAATGGACGCGCTCGACGGCGTGGACCGGCTCCTCGGGCGCCTCCGTCAGGATGCCGCGCAGGGCCGTGATCAGCTCAAAGATCGAGGCGTCCTCGATCTCGGCGGGCTCCTCCTCCTCTTCGAAGCGCTGGGCCGGGGCCGAAGCCATCCCGCGGGTGAAGAGGTCGGCCCGGGCGTCGTGCGCCTCGGACAGCTGCTCCGACGCCTCCCGAAAGCGCAGGTATTCGAGCAATCGCTCGACGAGTTCCTGGCGCGGGTCGATGGGTTCGCCGTCCTCATCGACCTGCTGCCGCGGCAGCAGCATCCGCGCCTTCATGTTGATGAGCAGCGCGGCCATGTAGATGAAATCCGCCACCCCATCCAGGTCGATCTCCTCCATCAGTCGCACGTAGGCGAGATACTCGTCCGTAATGTGCGCGATCGGGATGTCGTAGATGTCCAGCTCGTCGCGGCGGATGAAGAACAGCAACAGGTCGAGGGGCCCCTCGAAGTCCTGAAGCTGAATGCGATACATGGCCATGACGAAGCGTGAAACCGAGATTGGCGGGACTGATGCCCCCGGAAGGAGCTACGCCGGGACGTCCGAGCGCTGAGCCTCGAACCAGTCGACGGTGCGGCGGAGCCCTTCCTTGAGGGTGACCTCCGGCAGCCAGTCCAGCAGCATTCGGGCGCGGTCGAAGGCCAGGACGCTGCGCTGCTGCTCGCCCGGCTTGCCCTCCGCGTGCACCTCGTCGACGTCCGGGTCGATCATGTCGCGGAGGGTGCGGAAGAGCGTGTTGACGCTGGTCTCGTTCGCCGTGCCGATGTTGATGATGGCCGAGCGGTCGAGGCGGAGCGCGGCGACGTTGGCCCGCACCACATCGCCCACGTAGACGAAATCGCGCGTCTGCATGCCATCGCCGTAGATGTAGGGCTGCTGTCCGGCGAGCATGCGCTGGGTGAAGATCGCCACGACCCCCGCCTCCCCGTGCGGATTCTGGCGCGGGCCGTAGACGTTGGCATACCGCAGGCTGACGTAGGGAATGCCGTATTGCTGCTCGTAATAGAACAGGTACAGCTCGGACGCCCGCTTCGTGATGCCATACGGCGAGAGGGGGCGCAGCGGATGCGCCTCGTCCTGCGGGGCGTAGTCCGGCTCCCCGTAGATGGCGCCGCCGGTGGAGGCCAAGACGACGCGCTGGAGCTGCCCCTTGCGACCGGCTTCCATCAGGTTGAGGAGCCCACCCACGTTCACGTCCGCGTCGAAGCGCGGATCGGCCACGGAGCGGCGCACGTCCATCTGGGCC
>JAAAOL010000492.1 GCA_009908885.1 Bacteroidota bacterium
GCGGTGCGGCTGCTGTCGATCTGGCGCGGCAGGTCGTCGGCGGGAAAGCGGTCCTCATCAGGCTTGTAGGCTCCGATGCCCGCGAAGATGGCGCGGCCTGCCGACTCCGCCTCCCACTCTTCGATCAGAAACTCGAAGTCCGGCGACGGCGCAGAGTTATCCCCTTCCGGCGCGGTGCCGATGCTGAAGTAGATCTGCGGCGCGAGGTAGTCCAACAGCCCTTCCTGCACCCACCGCCGGCTCTCCTGGTACACGTCGCTGAAGGCGAAGAGCGCGGGCCACTGGCCGTTGTCGCGGTAGTTGCCGATGGGCGTGGCCCCCAGCTTCATCCACGGCTTGGCGCGCAGCACCGCGTCGGCCACGTCGCGGACGAACAGCGTGATGTTGTCGCGCCGCCAGTCGTCGATGTCCGAGAAGCCGCGCGGGTCGAAGGCGAAGCGGCTGGCGTCGTCCTCCAGGCCGAACTGCGGGTAGCGGATGAAGTCGAAGTGGACGGCGTCGACGGCGTAGTTCTCCACGATCTCCATCACCACGTCCACCAGCCAGGCGCGGGCATCCTCGCTCGACGGGTCGAGCCAGATGTCCTCGCCGCCCGGCGGGGAGTCGGTCCACTCGGGATGGGCGAAGATGACGTGCTCGGGATCGCTCACGCCCCGAAACCGATCCTCGGTGGTCGTATCGCCGACGCGGAAGGTGTTGATCCAGGCGTGCAGCTCCATGCCCTGCGCGTGCGCCTCGTCCACCGCCACGGCCAGCGGGTCGTACCCCGGATCTTCGCCCGGCCCCTTGGCCACGGGCGACCACGGCAGGAGCGTACTCGGATAGAGCGCGTCGCCGCGCGCCACGGCCTGGAAGATAAAGGTGTTCATGCCCAGCGCCCGGGCCGTCCGGATGCGCTCGCGCAGCGCCTCGGCCTGGCTGTCCGGGTCCGTCCCCGTCACCGGCCAGCCCCCATCCTGGAGCACTGTGGCGAACCACACGGCCCGCGTCTCCAGCAGCGGCGCCTCGGGCGATTGGGCGCGTGCGACAGAGAACGGAAGCAGCAACAGGGCGAGGAGAAGACTACGCAGCATCGAGCGGGTAAAACCGGGAGAGGGCGTTTGTTCATTTGCGTCGAGCCCCAGGTCAGACTGGCGCAGGACGGCGGACCGCCAGAATGAGCGTCGTTCTGCGGTCTGTGGTCTTGCTCTGCTATAGGTAACACGGATTCAGCGTGTTGATGCCCGGATCCTGGTGTCGCCTGTCGTGGTCCGCGGTGCGTGATGGGTCGGGCTATCGCTCCATCAGCGCATGTTCACGCATCACGCAATACGCATCACATTCTCAGCCATCCGGACATCGCCAAGCGTAAACGGTATATCAGGACACACTGCAGCTTAAGATAGAAAATCCACGCCGACAATCGAATGGCGATTTCCAGTGCGCCAGAAACCTAGTGATGTGCATTGACGGGCCTTAATCCTTTCTTTATACTAAAGGTCCTGCCATCACACGTGTGCACATCTGTATAGTGCACGTGACCTCGACGTGCTTCTCCACCAACATGCCTAGACACCCCATGAAGAGAGTTACCATTCTGAGCATGCTGCTCGCCCTGTGCGCCCTCCCCGCACTCGCGCAGCAACATGCTATCGAGTACGACCTCAACGTGCCGCTCGCTGAGGACTTTTTCAGCCCGTATACGCAGGGCGCTGAAGGCGGTGCCGGCGTGCAGTCCGGTGCGCGCGACGTGGCCGGTCCCTACGACCTCGACGGGGACGGACAGCTCGAAGTGCTCGTCAGCGACTACACGGGCGGCGGCCGGGTGCACGTCGTCGAGAATACAGGTCCTGACACCTGGGAGCTGGCGTATACCACGCCTGCCGTGGACTCCACCAGCACCACGAACAACATCCGCTCCATCACCGGCGGCGACCTCGACGATGACGGCAACGGCGAAATCTATTTCCTGGCCGGACGCGGCTACAGTGAGACGAATCCGGACATCGACGCCCTCCCGCCGGGCCTGTACGTCTACGAATACAACGGCACCGACTTCGGCGAACTGCCCACGTCCGTCTACGAGTTTGGCGACGACCTGCCCGACCGCTGGCGCGCCGAGCAGATGACGACCGCCGACGTCGATGGCGACGGCTTTCAGGAATTGATGTTCGGCAACAACGGCGCTGACGGACGCTACGACAACTGGTACATCATCTCCGTATCCGGCGACATCGGCAGCGGCTTCGAAGTCTTCGTCGAAGAGGTGCGCCTGAGCAGCCGTGCGAGCGAGGAATTCGACCCGGTGAACCGGGGCGGCGGAAGCCCCTATTACATCGATCCGGCTGACCTGGACGGTGACGGGAGCCCGGAAATCTTCATGCACTCCTGGAATAGCTTCAACCTCACCGTTGGCGAAGCTACGGGCGGCGACACCTATGTCTTCCCCGCGGAGACGGATCCCAATCCGTTTCTGCAGGCCAGCTCTGGCCTCGGCGACTGGGTCTCTTTCTTCGGCGGCGTCGTCTACGACATGGACGGGAATGGCGATGATGAGGTATTCCTCCCGGTCCTTCAAACCGCTGGCATCACCATCGTGAATTACGAGGCGGGCGAGGACCCGCTGCAAATCACCGAGGACAACGTCGTCCTCGACGCCATCCCTGGCATCTCGGCGCTCGGCATCAGCGCGGGCGACCTGGACATGGACGAGAACGGCGAACTCTACGGCTCCGGCTCCAGCTACTCGGCAGGGGCCAAGACCGCGGACGAGCTGCCGACGTGGGTCCGCACCGCGGAGTTCATCGGCGGTGACGTGGAAGATCCCGCCAACTACCAGGTCGGCGCGCTCGACTTTTACGCGGCTGCCGATACCGCCGCGACGAATTTCGACTACGTGATGCGCGACTCGGCCGGTGTGATGACGACATACCTCGAAGACACGGCCTTCAGCGGCAAGGACCGCGCCGGACGCCATCCGGGGCAGGGCCCAGCCTTCGTCTCCAAGATGGCCTTCCTGGGCGATGCGGACGGGGACGGCGCGCCGGAACTGGCCGTGGCCTACCAGGGCGTCGACGACTCGACGTACGTCTTCCAGGAGACGTTCAACCCGGAGGACTCGACCTATACGCGCCAGGTGCTCGAAGCGCGCGCGAACGAGAACCGCGTCTTCATGCGCATCGTCTCGGCCGGCGGCGCTCCGGTGGCCACGGACGACCCGCAGGGCGACCTGCCGCAGGGCTTCCGCCTCTCGGCCAACTACCCGAATCCGTTCAACCCGAGCACGTCGTTCCACTTCACGCTGCCGCAGGATCAGCGCGTGAGCGTGAAGGTGTATGACGCGATGGGCCGCCTCGTGAAGACGCTCATCGACGGGCGCTACGTCACGCAGGGCCGCCACCAGGCTACCTGGGACGGCACCATGAGCAACGGCGCGACTGCCGCCAGCGGCACGTACTTCTACACGCTGGAGTTCGACGGACAGCGCCTCGCCCGCCCGATGGTGCTCGTCAAGTAACACAGACGCACATCGTCTGACGCATCTCAGACTGGAAGGGGCGTGCCCACGCGGCGCGCCCCTTCTTTTTGTTTCCCTTGCCCCGAACCTCCACGGCTCTCCGATCCGTTCTTCGACGGGGTCGTGCAGGCCCGTCGTGTTGAGCGCCGCGACGCCTCTCTGGTGCAGGAACGACTGGGCCGTACGCACAGCCCCTCCGCCGTCGGCTCAGGATAGACGCGGAGGACCGTGCGCAAGAACGACACAGAACGCATATCACCGCCCCGTAGAGACGCGTCGGCGATGCGTCTCTACCGACCGGCACAGCCTGCGCACCCCATCCCGGCGTAGGCAGGGATCCTGAAGAGCAGCGGTTCTCTGGATCCCGGATCAGGGTCCGGGATGACGCTAGAAGAAGGCACCATGCTCGACGGAGCCCGTCTTCGGCGCTCGTGCGCCCGCGCGTTCAGAACACCCTTTCCCGACCGGCACGGCCTACAAACCCCACTCCGGCGAGGCCAATCATCGCCCCACGAACATCAGCCGTACGATGCGCTACCGCACGACCGTGAGCCGCTGCGTCCGCTGGCCCAGGTCGCTATCGATGCGGACGAAGTAGGTGCCGCTGGGCAGGTGCCGCACGTCCGGCGTCAGGCGATGGGCTCCGGCGGCGTACGGCGCGTCGGCGAGGGTGGCCACCCGTCGCCCCAGCACGTCGTACATGGTGAGGCGGACGTGCGCGCGGCGCGGCAGCGAAAACGTCAGCGTCGGCGACCCGGCGGACGGGTTGGGATACGGCGCCTGCAGCGACAGCGTCGCGGGAAGCGCTGGCGTGGGGGCGGTCGTGGCATCGTCGAAGAAGAAATCCAGCGTCCCGCGCAGGACGGCGCGCTGAGCCGTACCGCCCAGGATCGTCTCGAACGGAAAGCCGAGCAGCACCAGCCGCCCTGCCTCGCTTCCATCGCCGAAAACTCCCGCGTAGGCGAGGCCCGCGACGCGGCCGTTGTCGTACGTCAGCACGGCCTCACTCCCGCCGGTGGGCGTGAAGTAGTCGGGATAGTCCTCCGGATAGGGCGAGGTCCCGTACCGGAACTGCACGCCGTCGAAGAGGCCGCCCGGCGTGCCCGCCACGCGGAGGGTGCCCGCGTCGTCGCCCGCATAGCGCGCCTTCAGGACGTCGCGCAGGAAGGCCCGGTCCGCCCCGCTGCCGCGCGCGCCGAGGTCCCATCCGACCTCCGAGCCGGAGACGAAGAGCCGCCCGCCACCTTCCAGGTACGCCCGTACGCGGGCCTGCTCCTCCGACGAAAACGTCTCGTCCGTCGTCGACTCGTCGCCCAGCAGCCAGACGACGGCGTCGTAGTCGTCCAGTGCCACCGTCCCGTCGATGACGGCCTCATTGGCGCACGTCGAGACGCCGACGCCGAGCGCCGCCAGCGCCTGCCCGTGCGAGACGGCGAAGTTGTGCCATGCCTGCTGCCAGCTGCCCGACGCCTCCGTCCGGTCGAAGCCGTCCACGATGAGCACCTGCCGCCTCTGCGCGCCGGGACGGACGCCGTAAATGTCGCTCTGCGGGCTCACGTTGCCCGACGCGTCGGTCGCGGCCAGGTAGTAGAACGTCGTCGTATCCGGCGCTGCCGCATCGTCGAACGTGACGACGGGACCGGGCAACTCCTCCGGCGCGCGGTGCAGCGACCACTGGAGCGCATCCGTCGATCGGTAGAGTTGATACCCCGCCAGATCGTCGGCGGCGGCTTCCGTCCAGGCCAGCCGGGCGGTCCCCGACTCCTCGACGGCGTGCCGCAAGGTGGCGGGCGGGGGCGGCACCAGGTCCTCGCCCGTCACGGCCACCTCGACGTAGACCGTATCGGCGTTGCCGCGCGTGTCCTCGGCGAACAGCATCACCGTGTACGGCCCCTCGGGGAGCGTCGACGTGTCCCAAGCCTCCGTGCGCGTCAGGGCGTTGGTCGCCCGGTAGACGTGTGCGCTGAGCGACGATTGCGCGGGATCGAAGACGTTGTGGACGTAGGCGTTCGACGGCTTGCTGTCGAACCGAAAGCGAACGCCGTCGGCGCCCGGCACAAAGAGTTCCGTCGAGCGATCTGCCGAGAGCACCTTGTAGCCCACGGCGTACGCCCCGTTGTTGCGGCGTGAGGCGGCGGCCTCGGGCGGCGCATTCCGCTCGGCCACGCGAAACGTGATCTCCACCGGCCCGGTCAGCGCGTCCGGGTCCAGGCGCTGGCCCGTCGGCTGGAGCGCGAAGCGGACGCTGGAGATCGCCGGCGCCCACGGATCTTCGTAGGGCACCAGACCCCCGTCCTCGCGCAGCGGCTGCCGCTCACTGCCGACGTAGCCGTCGACGAAATGGACATGCCCCTGCCCGGGCAGGATCGTGCCGAGCACGGTCTGGGCCGCAACGACCGAGTCGCCCACGGACAGCGCCGGGTTGGGCGCGATGTGGACGTACGCGAAGCGCTCGACGCGGACGAAGGCGTTGGCGCCGTTCGGGTCGAGGCTGGTGACCCGCCCGTCGGCCACCGCATACACCGGCGATCCGTCCGGCACGGGAATGTCGACGCCGTTGTGGAAGTGGGGCGCGCTGCCGGTGTCGCGGTACTCGCAGAAGGTGCCCGTGATGGGCTGCGACTGGTCGAACGGCGGCACGGGCCACGGATACTGGGCCCGGACGTCCGGGACCGCCCCCAGGGCGAGCACGGCGAGAACGATGAGAGCGGTGCGCATGACGGTCAGGGGCGAATCCAGGAGAACAGGGCAGCGGAGGATCTCGACGCGAACACCACGCCGGACGGCATCACCGCCAGCCGGGGCGCAGGACCGACGGCATCATCGAGGACGAGGCGACCCAGAAGCGCGCCATCGCTGTTCAGATAGCGGGCCTGCAGGTCGCGGACGACGAACCGGCCGCCCTCGAAGCGGGGAGCGCCCTGCAACACGAGGCCCTGCGTGCCATCGGGGTGCAGGGCGACGTCCAACACGCGGATTGGGGTCGACTCCACGGCCTCGGTAAACAGCGTCCGGCGGGTAGCCAGGTCGTACCCGATTACCTGCCGTGCAGACGCGAGCCACACCAGCGGGCGGTCCTCGGCGAAGCTCGCCCGGGCGAACAGCATCGGCAGCGTGCCCTGCGGCGTGCCATCCCCCGCGAAGAAACGCGTCCGCCGCACCATGCCGCCGTCTGCGTAGGCATCGAGCGTCGCCACGGCAACCCGGTCGGCCGCTGGCGACACCGCCAGCGCGTGCAGTGCGGGTTCGGGCACGGTGCGGCGCCAGCGGACCGTGCCGTCGGTGCGGTAGAGCCAGATCCGCACGTTATCTGTCAAGACGGCGCCGGGACGAGCCGCCTCGCGCATCGCCGCGACGGCCAGGTGCCGCCCGTCCGGGCTGAACGACAGCAGCAGCGTGCGTTCCAGCGTGTACGGCGCTTCCTCGAACAACCGCACCCGAGCGACCTCGCGCCCGTCGCCATCGAGCAGCACCACCTCGCCGCGGGCCGGATCGCCATAGGCCACCGCGCCCGTCCGGTCGCTTACCGCCAGCACCGGACGCGGCGCGTCGGGCGTCCGGGGAAGGACATGCGTGTAGCGCAGCGCCCCGTCGTGGCGGACCACCAGCAGCCGCAGCGCCCGGGCATCAGGCTGGTCGGTGGCGTCGGGCTCCGTCAGAAGACCCAGGAAGCGCCCTGTGGAACTGGTCACGCTGTGGACGAGGGCCCCGCCGAGCGGCACGCTCTGCCGTCCGTCCGGGCCGTACCGCGCCAGGCGATTCCCGATCTGCACGAACTCCGTCGCCGCGCCAGCGCGGTCGACCCGCACCGATAGCACGCGCTCTTCCTCCCCACGGGCCTCCCGCAGCATCTGCACCGCCGCCTCGGAGGCGGACGTGTCGGGCTGGGCCGATACAGGCGTCCTCCCGAGCGTCCCGAGCAGGACGCCGATGGCGAGAGCACGAAGGGTCGTCCGCAACTGAGAGCTCCTCATTATGGCGTCCTCCGTACAGAAAGCGCTTGCTTAACTAACAGCCGAAAGTGATACTCCCTTGTCATAACGCGATCTGCGTCGTAGGTTCTTAACACTATGTTCATCCCTTAACCAGCCCCGAGGTTTCCGCATGCGTACAGCTACTCTCATTCTCTGCGCCGTTTTGCTCCTGCTGGTGCACCCGGCACTGGGGCAAAAAACCGAATTCGTCCTAGAGGTGCCAGTCTCCTATGATGCCGGAGCGCCCTTCGCGTTCGAGCACACGGGCGGTCAGTTCAGCGGCTCGCTCTCCGTCACCGGCCCGTTCGACCTGGACGGCGACGGCAACGTAGAGATGCTGCTGACGGACTACTCCGGCGGCCAGCGGGTGCACGTGCTCGAAAACCAGGGTGTCGACGCCTGGGAGATCGTCTACTCGACCCCGGCCTATGAACTCGAAAGCTTCTCCACCGCCGGAGGCCGCTACGCCACGGGCGGCGACCTCGACGGCGACGGGCTGCAAGAGATCATCTTCGTCAGCGGCCACAACTGGGCCGAGTCCGAGGACAACCCCGTCACCAGCGCGGGCGGCGGTATCTTCATCTACGAACATACGGGCGCCGACAACGACTTCGGCGACGCCGCAGCCGCCGCGTTCGGCCCGGACGCCATCGGCACGCCCGAGCCGCCGTACATCAAGGCCGACAACTTCACCACCGCCGACGTGGACGGCGACGGCACGCAGGAGCTGCTCTGGCCCAACGACGCCTCGTTCCCCTGGGACGAGTGGTACGTCCTCTCCGTCTCCGGCGACATCGGGAGCGGCTTCGAGGTGCTCGTGACCGAGCTCCGTCTCAGCTCGCGCAACAACGAGGAGGTCAACTACGATCCCGTCCTGCGCGGCGGCGGCAGCACCTACGCCGTCAATCCCGCCGACCTCGACGGTGACGGCTCGCCCGAAATCTCCTTCCACGCCTGGAACAGCCTCAACTTCCACAACGGCGACGTGACCGGCGCGGACACCTACGTCGTCCCCGAGGAGGGCGCCCCAAACCTGTATCTGCAGGCCTCTGGCAACGATGACCTCTCCTGGTTCAACGGCGTGGCCGTGGACATCAACCAGGACGGCGACGACGAGATCTTCTATCCGCGCGAGTACGGCTATGAGGACGACGCCAACGGTAACTTTTACGAGTACGTCTCGGTGATGAACTACGAGGCGGGCGAGGACGTCCTCCAGATCACGCCGGACCAGTTCCACCTGGACCTCTTCGGCCCGCTCACGGCCTACGGCATCGCGGCGGGCGACCTGAACGATGACGGCACGATGGAACTCATCGGCGCCGGGCGCGGCTTCGACGGGCGCGACCTGACGGAAGGGCGCAGTCCGCAGTACCTGCGCATCGCCGAATGGCTCGGCGGCGTGGGCGGCGACCCCGAAGACCCGGCCAACTACCGCATCACGACCGTCGACTTCGCCGTGACGCCGAACGACACGCTCTTCAACCTCGTCTACCGCGACTCGCTCGGCACCGAGACGATGTACTACGAGAACGCGGGCAGCCTGGGCGCCTTCCCACCGGGGGAGGCGGAAGAGATCTCCCCGAACCGCATCGCCTACCTGGGTGACGCCGACGGTGACGGCTTCAAGGAGGTCGCCGCCTCGTTCTTCGGCCTCAACGACACGCTGCAGGTCATCGACGAGGTGTGGAATGCCGACTCGACGCGCTACGACCGGACGGTGCGCGAGGAGATCCCCGCCCCGCATCGCCCGATCCTGCGCGTTTTCGAGCTGAACGAGACGTTCGTCTCCGCCGACGTTCCCGAGTCCGTCCCGGCCTCGTTCGACCTGCACGCCAACTACCCGAACCCGTTCAACCCGAGCACCACGTTCGCCTATACGCTGACGAACCGGGCGACGGTGAGCGTGAAGGTGTATGACGTGACCGGACGGCTCATCCGCACGCTGGTGGATCAGGAGACGCGCGCCGCGGGCACCTACCACGCCCGCTGGGACGGCCTCACACAGGCCGGGCGCCGTGCAGCCAGCGGCACCTACTTCTACACGCTGGAGTCCGGCGGCCAGCGCCTCGCCCGCCCGATGGTGCTGCTCAAGTAGCAGCGGCGGCGACGCGCTGCGTACATGCTGAACACAACCCGACGGAAGGGGCGTGCCCGCGCGGTGCGCCCCTTCGTCGTTCTACGGATGCATCTCGGTGATATCCGGACTCTGGTGGGACCCGCCATAGTGCGTGGTCCGTGATGCGTGTTGGGAAAGGGCCATCGCTCCATCAGCGCATGTTCACTCATCACGCATTACGCATTACGCATCACGCCCCATGAAGCGATACGGACGTGACCAAGCGAAAACGGTTTAAAACCAAGAACATGGTCCCTTCGGAATGTCCTTGTCTTCTACCTGCCTGGATAATACCTTCTTAACCTACTGAGCACGCCCGGCTCCCGCCCCGGGCCATGCAGCAATTCCGTAACCGAGGTTTTCTGGTTCATGAACGTTTCTACCACCTCTCTCTGCATGCGCATCGCCGTCTGGTTCGTGCTGCTACTCGGCCTGCCGGTCGCCTCGGCGTTTGCGCAGGGCAAGATCGCCGGCACCGTCACCGACGCGGGCACCGGCGATCCGCTGATCGGCGTCAACGTCGTCATCGACGGCACACAGCAGGGCACCGTCACCAACACCGACGGCAACTACGTCATCGTCAACGTGCGCCCCGGCGAGTACACGCTCGTCTTCTCCTACATCGGCTTTCGGACCCAGCGCGTGACGGGCGTGCGCGTCACGACGGGCCAGACGACGCGTATCGACCTGGAGATGCAGGAGGAAGTCATCGAGGGCGAGGAGATCGTCGTCCGGGCCGAGCGGCCGCTCGTGCAGAAGGACCTGACGGCGTCGAAGAAAACCGTCGTCGCCGAGGAGATCGACCAGCTGCCGGTGGAAGGTTTTCTGGGCGTGCTGAGCACCCAGGCCGGCGTCACGCAGGGCGCCAGCGGTGAGTTGCACATCCGCGGCGGGCGCTCCAACGAAATCTCGTATCTGGTGGACGGCCTCTCGGTGGGCAACCCGTTCGTCACCAACGGCCTCGCCACCTCCGTCGCCGTGGACGCCATCCAGGAGATGACGGTCATCTCGGGCGCGTTCAACGCGGAGTACGGACGAGCCATGTCTGGCATCGTGAACCTGGTCACCAAGGAAGGCGGCGACCGGATCGACGGCTCGTTCAGCGCCTACGGCGGCGACACGTTTACGTCCAACGGCGACGTCTTCAGGACGCCCAGCGGCGTCTCGCTCAACAACTACACCCTGGAGGGCACCCTCAGCGGGCCGGTGCCGGTCTACAAGAAGCTGAGGTTCTTCCTCTCTGGCCGCTACGACAGCGACGACGGACACATCTTCGGCGTACGCCAACACCTCCCGTCCGACTCGGCTAACTTCAACACCAACTACTGGGAGATTCACGGACGGCCCTGGTGGGAATACCTGACCGCCGAGCAGGTGCAGGAACGCTTCGGCTTCGAGAACCCGGAGGACGCGCCGTTCGAGTTCGGGCGGGAGATGCCGAGTGAGCTCGTCTCGATGAACCCACGCTCCGACCTCAACTTCCTCGGCAAGCTGACGGTCCGCCCCTTCCGGGCGACCAAGCTGGAATACTCGTTCCTGCGCGACCGCACCGAGCGCACGCCGTTCTCGTTCGCCTACCGCTTCAACCCGGACGGCGTAGCGCAGATTACGGACAACAGCTACAACCACAGCCTGCACTGGACGCACACGCTCGACGACCGCATGTTCTACAAAGTGCGGGCGTCCTACGCGACGACCGCGTTCCGCCAGTTCCTCTACGAGGACCCGACCGACCCGCGTTACGTGAAGGATCAGGGCGGCATCGGGGATGGCAACGTGATCGGCTTTCCGGGCAACAACTTCCTCTTCGGCGGCAACCAGAAGACGCACATCTACGAGGATTCGCGCTCGATCCGCATGAAGGCCGACGTGACGCGCCAGATCGGCTTCATCCACGAGGCGCAGGCCGGCATCGACATGCAGTTGCACTCGCTGGATCGCGAAAACTTCGTCGTCCTCTTCGACGGCAACCGCTACCGCGAGCCCACGGTGCCGCCGCTCGACTCGCCCTCGCGCGACCGATATGAGGATCAGCGCGTCGTCGAATTCAGTGCCTATGCGCAGGACAAGCTGGAGTTCGACAGCTTCATCATCAACGCGGGGCTACGGTACGAGCGGTTCGACCCGAACGGCCAGTACATCCCCAACCTGCTGGAGCCGCGCGGCGAGCTGGCCGAGGCCGAGACGAAGAATCTGCTCTTGCCCCGCCTGGGCGTCTCCTTCCCGATCACGGAGCGCGGCATCATCCACTTCTCGTACGGCCACTTCGCGCAGATGCCGTCGCTGCGCGATATGTATCGGAACCCAGAATTCGAGTTCGCCCTGAACGCGACGCCCACGTTCGGCAACACGAACATGCGCCCCGAGCGGACGGTGCAGTACGAGATCGGCCTGCAGCAGCAGATCGGCGAGCTGCTGGCCTTCGACGTAACCGGGTACTTCAAAGACATCCGCGACTACCTGGCCCGGCAGCTGGTCCAGTTCAGCACCATCGCGGGCGAGAACCAGTACCGCATCTTCCTGAACAAGGACTATGCGAACGTCAAGGGCGTCACCTTCTCGCTCACCAAGCGGCGCGGGCGCGGCGGCCTGCTCTCGGCCAACGTGGACTACACCTTCCAGATCGCCGAGGGCAACCGCGACGACACGGACGCCTTCTTCTTCAACTTCCTCTCCGACCGCGAGAACGAGCTGGAGATCGTGCCGCTCGACTTCGACCAGCGGCACGTGCTCTCGTCCACCGTCACGCTGGCCCGGCCCGGCAACTGGGGCCTTTCGTTCATCAGCCAGTTCGCGACCGGCTACCCGTACAGCCCGGCCCTCTTCGATGAAAACCTGGACCTGCTGCCCAACAGCGACCGCAAGCCCACGCAGCTGAACCTGGATATGCAGGCGTACAAGGAGTTTCAGGTCGGCGGCCTCGGCTTCCGGGCCTTCGCCAAGGTGTTCAACGTGCTGGACCGGATGAACGAGCGGTTCGTCTTCAACGACACGGGCCGCGCCACCTACTCGCTCTCCGACGAGCGCAACCTGCACGCCGCCTGGGAGCCGCTCTACGGCCTGCCCGGCATCCAGGACCTGGACGAATATGACACGCGCCCGCACTGGTTCAGCGCGCCCCGCGAAATCCGGGTGGGCCTGACTCTCAACCTGTAGTAGCTCCGACGCTTTCCGTTTCCCGTTGTGACTGTACGTAACCGAACCCGCTCCATGCTGCGTCGATTCTCTCTTCTGGTTCTCGCTGCCTTGCTGGCCGTACCCGCCCTGGGTCAGTCCCGCGAGGAGCTTCGCGGCCTGCGCCAGCGCGGCTGGGGGCCCGAACAGGTCCAGCGCTGGCTGGACTACCACAAGCGCTCCGACAGCCGCTCCGTCGCGCAACAGCTGGACTGCCCGGACTTCACCAACCGGCGCGACGCCGTGATGAACGGCAACAAGATCACTTCGCAGATTTTCAACTTCGGCTCCATCTCGGCGCCCGGCAACACCATCACGGACATCGTGTGGAACGGCCTGGGCTACGGCTACGAGTTCGGCCCGTTCGTGGCCGCCGAGGTCGTGGATCGCTACCGCGAAGAGAACCGCCCGCGGGATCCGCAGAGCGTGCCGCTGCGCGACGAGGCGGGCAACATCGTCTTCAACGCCGACGGCGACACGACCTGGGTGATGCACATCGTCTCCGACGGCCTCGTCTCCAACGGCGGCGAACTCTCGCCCGACGGCTCCGAGTTCTGGGGCTGGCAGCCGATTCCCTGCGCGCAACCCGTCGGCAACTTCGAGGGGCTGCAGGTGGTCAATCCCAACTCGGACAAGATCCCGACCAACGACGCGCCCGACGACGACCTCGACGGCAAACCCGACTCCTGGCCGGAGGACTGGTACAGCGAGACGCAGGAGCAGTACGTCTGGCCCGGCGCCCTCCAGCAGGGCTCCTCCAACGCCGACAAGGAGGCGCTCTACTTCATGAACGACCTCCGCAACTGCGAATTCGCCTACGACCCGTTCCCGTCCGATCCCGAGCGCGACTGCGGCCTCGGCCTGGAAGTCGAAACGCGGCTCTATCAGTGGGCCAACCCGCTGGCCGAGGACGCCATCTTCCTCATCTACAAGATCACCAACAAGAGCGAGCGCGACCTCGAAAAGGTCACCTTCGGCATGTGGGGCGACCCGCACGTGGGCGGCCCCAACGACTGGCAGGACGACCTCGCCTTCTTCGACCCCGAGCTCAACATGGTCTTCGCCTGGGACGCGGACGGACGCTCCGACATCGCGGGCCGCGAGCCCGGCTACTTCGGCTACAAGTTCCTGGAGAGCCCCGGGATCGACTATGATGGCATCGACAACGACGGCGACGGCATGGTCGACGAGTCGTGGACCGACGGCATCGACAACGATGGCGACTGGGACCCCGAGTTCGACGACGTAGGCGTCGATGGCATCCCCGGTACGGGCGACGAAGGCGAGGGCGACGGCGTCCCCACCGCGGGCGACCCGTTCGACATCACCAAGCCCGGCGAGCCTAACTTCGAGTATACCGACATCGACGAGAGCGACATGATCGGGCTGACGTCCTTCGCCTCACCGCCGTTCGCGGGCAACCGCATCTCGAACGACGAGCGGGTCTGGGGCCAGGTAGAACCCGGCCGCTTCGACCAGGTCCCCTCCGATCCGGGCGACTACGTCTTTCTCTACGGTTCCGGTTCGTTCCGCCTCGAAGCCGGCGAGACCAAGCGCTTCTCCATCGCCCTCATCCTGGGCCAGAACCTGGAAGACCTGCGCAACAACGCCGAGACGGTCCAGCAGATCTACAACGTGGGCTACCGCTTCGCCAAGCCGCC
>JAAAOL010000325.1 GCA_009908885.1 Bacteroidota bacterium
CGCCGATGACGGGCTGCGGCGCACGGAGACGCCCTGGACGCCACCGTTTTCGGACGGGGACGACGGTTCCTCCTTCGAGGCGGCCCTGAGCGCCTTCGTCCACCCGGCGCTTCCCGCCGATGCGCGACTCAGCCTGGGGCTTTCGGGGGGGCTCGACTCGCGCCTCCTGCTCAGCATGCTGCCCGAACAGGGGACACAGGTGCACGCCTTCGGCGATGCGTCGCATCCAGACGTGACCATCTCCCGGCGCATCGCCAGCGACCTCGGACTCCTCCACCGCCACCTGCACGAACCTGTCCCCGATGCCGACGCATGTCTGGAACTGCTCCGGGCGCACGTCGCGCGGACGCAGGTCGTCTCACCCGCTTCGGCGGTCCTCGGGCTGCGCCACTATCCGACCCTGCACGCGGACGACAACTGGGTCATCGACGGCGGCTTCGGCGAAGTGGCGCGACGCCAGTTCATGAACCGCCTCCTGCGGCGCGGACGGACGGCCCTCAAGCAGCTTGACGCCGACGGTGTGCTGCCGCACCTGCGGGTCTCGCGCGCAGACGTGTTCGACGACGAGGTGCTCCAGACCATGGAACGTGGCGCCGCTCGTCAGCTGGAGCGCCAGTGGGCCACCATGCCACGTCCGGATGACATCGGCCTCGAAAACCACGTCGACCTCCTCGGGGTCCGGACGCGCCTGCCAAACTTCTTCGGCTACGAACAGAACCGACTAGACGGCCTCGCCCGATGCACCATGCCGCTGGCGCAGCCGTCGGTCGTGACTGCCGTCTTTCAGCTTCCGCTCCGTGACCGGCGCGGGGGCCGTCTGGTGCGACGCCTGATCCGCGAGCACCAGCCCGCATTGGCCCGCCATCCGCTCGTCAAGGGCGCCACGACCTATCCGTTTCGCCTCACCCCGACGCTGGCGTATCTCTGGACGCACGTCAAAGCCCGCTTCCAGCCCGCCTCGCCCGACGTCCAGCGACGCACGTTCCTCGACCGGCTGCGCCCCTTCGCTCTGGATGCGGTCGACTCGACGGACGTGCGCACCTACGCGCTGTACGACCGAGACAAGCTCCGGCGCCTCGTGCGCGGCTATTACCGGGACGGCGACTCCGAGAGCGCCGCGGCGCTGGACTGGTGGCTGGCCTTCGAGGTGTGGCGGCGCTGTTTGACGCGGTAAAAATGGGCACCGTCAAGAACGGGCCGACCGGGTGCTGCTGTGCAGATAGCCGACGTAGGCAAACCGGGCGAACGACGCCTCGACCGATACCTCAGGCAGGTAGTCGTCGCGCACCGCGTCGAGCGGGCGGAGCATGGATGACGGCGAGGGCATCGTCGGGTCCAGCAGCAGCACCGCATCGTCGCGGCGCAGGTGCACCCACGTGTGACCGTCGCCCGGGGTGTCTTCCGCTGCCGCAGCGCTCCGGCGGCAGCGACCGGCGACGAACTCGACGCACTCCCCGAGTTCGGCCAGCTTGCGCCAGGCCCAGAGCGCGAAATCCTCACAGTCGCCCTTGCGCAGGTGCTCCAGCGTGCAGGGGTGTTGCCAGTAATCGGCCTCGAAGAACAGCGCCTCGTCCCGGATGTAGCTGCACGTGCCCAGCCAGTCCAGGACGTCTTCGACCGACTGTACGGCGACGCGGCTGGTGCCCCGGAAGTACCACCGGAAGCCCCGGCGAGCTCCGCGCCCGTACGCGCTCAGCGGCACGGTGCAGGCCACCCGTTGCCAGGGATCCTGCTGGACGGTGCGCCATCCTACGGCACGCTGGATCATCGTCGTCAGCACGCGCTATCTCCTCCCTCCTCGTTGGTCATCGTGTCTCAGATGGACCCTACGTAGCCGCTGACAGAACGTTGCGGCTGCGATTCTTCAGATGGAGCAAACGAACATTTTGCGACGTTCTGCATTCGGGACGCACACCGACGGCTCCTCGGAGACCGCATCCGATAAGCCGTCGGAGAATGAGCAGGTATTCAACGTCGGATACCGTGACGTCCGTTTTTTCCAGACGCCATTCGTCATCACCCCGGACTCACGTGTAGTATATGGTGAACGTGATGCGCAATGACTCGGCTGACCACCGCTCCCCTTTGCCTTCGGAGGATTCGTTTACGGCGTGGAGCCGACGCCTGCAATCGTCGGACGAACGCGCCTTCTCGGAGCTCTTCGAGGCCATGCACGTCACGCTGCTGCGCTATGCCTGGCGCTACACCAGCGACCGGGAAGCCGCGCGTGACGTCGTGCAGGATGCGTTTTTGAAAATATGGCAGATGCGAGACGACATCGATCCGGACCGGTCGCTCAAGGCCCTCATGTATACGATGGTTCGCAATCTCGCCCTGAATCACAACCGGTCTGCGCAATACACGAACGGCGAACTGCCCGAGCACGGGCTGCATGACCATGCGCCGTCCGCCGATCAGAAGGTGGACGCGTCCATGCTCGATGATCGCATTCGCCGGCTCATTGACAATTTGCCGCCTCGCCGCCGCGAGGCCTTCATGCTCAGCCGCTTCGAAGGACTGAGCCACGAAGAGGTTGCCCAGGTGATGAACCTGACGCCGCGTACGGTCAACACGCACATCGTACTGGCGCTCAAGGATCTCCGCCGCGAGTTGGGCATGCTTCAACCTGATCAAACGTCATCATGACTTATCCCACCCCATCCCCTGCTCCGCCGCTCCCCGACGACGTTCGGGCCGCCCTGGCTAAAGAAGCGCCTGAGGTCCGTCACGACCTCGAACGCATCTGGGCCCAGGCGCGCCCGTCCGAGGTTGGCATGCCGTCCGACGACGAATGGCGAGCGATCGGCAACGCGATGCGCCCCGCCCTGGAGGCCGCCGTGCGTTCCGACGATCGTCGCCCCGTCGCTCCGGCGTCCGACCGCGGTCCCCGACGCTCTTCGCTGCGCCTCGTCCCCTCCGCCGGGGTTCGTGGCATCGCGCTGGCCGCCTGCATCGCGCTGCTCGTCGCCGTGGGCCTGTTCTGGTGGCAGCAGCCCGTCTCCGTCACCGCCCCTGCGGGCGAGATCGTACAGGTGACACTCCCCGACGGCTCGACGGTCGCCCTCAACAGCGGCTCGACCGTCGCATACACGGGCGCTTACGGCAGTCAACGCCGCGATGTCCGCCTCGTGGGCGAAGGCTACTTCAACGTCGTCCCGGATGAGGATCCCTTCGTCGTGGAGACCTTCAACGGCGCCACGACGGTGCTGGGAACATCCTTTAACGTGCGCGCCTGGCCCGACGACCCCGATGCTGCGACGACCGTTTCGGTCGTGTCTGGCGTCGTCCGCCTCGCTCCGAGTGATGCCAATGACGGGTTGACGCTCCGCGCGGGAGATGCAGCGATCCTGACGGCAACGGCCGATGCCCCGCAGGCGCTCGACGATGCTGCTCCGGCGAATGCGCTGGCCTGGCGTGACGGTGGCTTCAAGTTTACCGGCGTCCCGCTCGGCACGATCCTCGCCGAAGTGGAACGGCGCTACGACGTTCAGGTCGACGTGACCGACCCGACGCTGCTCGACGACCCGGTCGTCCTGTTGATCGAGAAATCCCTTGGTGCGGAACAGATCCTTCGCGATATTTGCGAGTACAACGGCTATGACTACCGCGCCACCGACGACGGCTACGAAATCTATCGCCCAGCCGACGCGGAGTAGCGCACTGGCAGCCCGCTTCTGATCCCGAGAGCGCTGCTGGTGCTCTCGACCACTCCATGCTCAGGTGACGCGACTGACCTCGCGTCCCTGAGCTTTTTTCTTGTCCCCGGCACCCGGCCCAACGTTCTATGGCGGTCCGTTCCTGGTGCTTCTCGCTCCTCTGTATGGCCCTGCTGCTGGCAGGCGGTGCCCTCCCGGCCCCTAGCCTCGCCCAGCAGCACTCGTCTCCCTATCAGGCCGATACCTCGCGCCTCCGCCCGCTCGGAGATGCGCTGCTAGAGTTCCAGGCGGCGACGGGTATCGATCTGTATTACGAGACGTCGCTGATTCAGGGCAAATGGACCCGCATCCCGAGCCGCCCCTCGCGCGGACCGATGGCGACGCTCGATGCCCTGTTGAAAGGCACCGGGCTGTACTCCTATCGCATGTCGACGGGCACCTACGCCATCAAGGCGCGCTCTTCCGCAGCGCGGGCGAGCGGTACGCTGGTCGGCGCCGTCGAAGATGCCGCGACGGGCCGCCCGGTGGAGGACGCGCACGTGCTGGTGCTGGCGGATCTGACCACCGGCACGGCGACCGACGCCCAGGGACGCTTCGTCTTCAACACGCTGCCGCAGGGCACGTACCTGGTCCAGTGCACCCACGTCGGCTACGAGGCCCAGCGCGACACGATCACCGTCGCAGCGGGCCAGTCCTCGCAGGTGAACCTGCGATTGATGCCTCGGGCCGTCGCCATCACGCCCATTATCATCGAAGGCGTGCAGCGGAACGGCGTCCCCCGCCTCCTGGCCGACACCTGGGAGCAGCGCGGCACGCTCGGCGCACGCGGCTTCGGCACGACCGACGCGGTCCGTGAACTGGGCGGCATCATCGGCGTGCGCGTCGGCGATGCGACGGCCGACCTCCACATCCAGGGGGGCGAGACGGGCGAGCATCAGTTTCGGCTCGATGGGGTGCCCGTCTTCGAGCCCGTCCACCTGCGCGGCCTACTCGGTGCGTTCAATCCCTTCTCGCTCGAACGCATCCAGGTGCACAAGGCCGGCTTCGGCGCGTCCGAGGGCAGCCAGATCTCTGGCGTCATCGAGGCGCACCACCTGCTGGCCAGCCCCGAAGGCCGCACGCTGGACGTCCAGGTCGACCCGCTCAGCTTCAACGGGCGGCTCACCACGCGCATCGGTTCGCCCGACGGCGTCAACGCGCGGGTGATGGCCGCCGCCCGCCGCAGCCTGTGGGACGTCTACACGCCCAGCCAGCTCGACAATCTCTTCCAGAGCTGGAACGCCCCGGACGTCTTCCTGCTCAAGGCCTCCCTCCTGGCGGCTGAGGAGAGCCTGGGTGACCTGCCGGGCCTGGAACTCGCCATCCCGGACTCCTCCTTCGCCGACTCGACCAGCACGCCCAACCTGAGCTTTTCTGACTACCACGCCGCGGCCCGCGTGCGGCTGGCTCCCGGTCGCTTTCTCCACACGTCCTTCTACCGGGGCAACAACGCGATGAGCGCGCAGCGCTTCTATGCCTCGCCGGACTCGATCTATCCGTCCCGCGACATCTACGAGTGGAGCAATACCAACGGGCAAATCACGTACTCTGACGTCCTTGGCGAGCGCACCTTCTGGAAGACGCGGCTGCGTGGCAACCGGTACGATCTGTCCCACGGCTACATCACCATCGACAATAGCAGCACCGCCCCCGTCCCCGGCGGCTTCGAGATTCCGAGCGAACTCACGCCCGCCGACGACGAGAATCGCATTTCGGAATTCGCCCTGGAGTCGTCGTTCGACCTGAGCCACGGGTGGGGCCTCTTCACGCTGGGGGCCGAGGCTGCCCGGACGGACCACCGCTTCAACATGGCCGACGTGTTTGCGCGCCCGATCTCGAACGCGGCGGTCTCCTGGCGCGTGGCGGGCTTCGTGGAACAACAATTCACCCTGCGGCCCGGCCTCACCGTGACCCCCGGCCTCCGCGCCACGTATTCAGACCAGCGAGAAACCGTCTACCTGGAGCCCCGCCTGGAAACGCGCTGGGAGGTCCAAACCAGATCGGCGGGTACCTTCTCGACGCGCGTGGCGGCCGGGCTCTACCGGCAGTTCACCAACCAGTTCGACATCAGCAGCGTGAGCCCGAGCGCCCTCGTGCCCGGCGTGCGCTTCTGGATGCCCGTCGACTCGACCGTCGCCCCGCCGAAGGCCTACCACCTCGCGGGCGACGTGCTCTGGGACCTCACGCCGACCTGGGCGCTGCGCGTAGAGGGCTACTACAAGGAGCAGCCCCACATCTTGAGTATCGACTATCCCGCCCTCCTCGGCTCCGCGGCCAACGACTCGACCGTCACCATGCAGGACGCCTTTCTGCGCAGCAGCGAGGGCACGGCGTTCGGCGCCGCGGTGGCGGTGGAGCGGACGACGACGTCGTTGCGGGGCAGCGTGCGCTATGAGTATGCCCGAGCGGAGCGTGAGTATGCGTTCCAGGAGCAACGCGCCGTGGTGGAGACCCTCGAACCGGCCCCGTGGAGTGAGCCGCACCGCCTGGAGGCCGCCCTCGACTGGATTCCGGTGCCGGCCTTCATCGCGACGGTGCGCTGGCAGAGCGCGTGGCAGCGGCCCTGGGGCTACCGGAAAGCCTACTACGACTACCTCTCCACCAACCCGAACGCCGTCGCGCGGTACGACTGCTCCGACGAGGTCTGCGGCATCGACCTGACCCGCCCCGAGGACCACACCTTGGCCCCCTTCCACCAACTCGACCTCGCGGCGGCGTATACGATTCCGCTCCGCCAGGCCGCGCTCCAACTCCGCCTCGACGTGCTCAACGTGCTGGACCGTGACAATGTGGCCGACTGGAGCATCCAGACGTCGGAGGCCAACCTGCCGGAAGGCGGCACGACGAACGTGTACGAGGATCGCATCCCGCGCCAGACGTTGCCGCGCACCCTCTCGTTCGCCGTGCGCCTGAAATGGTGATGCACCCTTCAAGTAACGCTTGAGGTGACCGTGTGATCAGGTTTTTCTCGCCTGCATTCGTCATTGTCCGCGCTTCGCGTGTATTGATAATGGTTCAGCAAACTATCCCGCCGCTCCGGTGCGTGTTTGGGCGCGGCGGCTTGTCTGATTGATGAGCGCACACATGAAGCATTTCGTTACCACCTGTCTGATTTGTCTCCTCGCCCTTCCCGCCTTCGGGCAGGCGCTGACCCGCGTGGATGTCCCCATTACGCCCCTCCAGCAGGGCGCCGTGGCGCTGGGCGACCTCGACGGTGACGGTCGGCTCGACGTGCTGATGTCGGGCTTCGATGCGAACAACGCCCCCGTCACCCGTCTGTACCGCAACGAGGTGAGCGGCAGCCAGAACGCCTGGCAGTTCACGCAGGTAGGCGATGGCCTGCCCCGCGCCAACGTGGCGACCTCGCTGGATCTGGGGGACTACGACAACGACGGCGACCTCGACATTCTCTTCACGGGCCCCTTCCGCGCGGACGTCTACCGGAACGACGGCGGCTTTCAGTTCGAATCGCTCGACGCCGATCTGCCCACGGCCACGACCAGCGGCGGCGTCTTCGAGCTCGTCAGCAGCCCCTCCTCCGCCTGGGGAGACTACGACGGCGACGGTGACCTCGACATCCTGACGACCGGCGTCGAATCCGCGGCGGGTAATACCGTTTCGCTCGTCTACCGCAACGACGGTGGCGACCAGTTTACCCCGGTGGACGTCGGCCTGCCGATTATGCTCGGTGGCTCGGTCGACTGGGGCGACTACAATGGCGACGGACGCCTGGACCTCCTGGCCACGCACCAGCCTGGTCCGTCGGGCATTTCGTTTACCAAGGTGTTCCGCAATGACGGGACGAACGGCAACGGCGAGGTGCGCTTCACTGACATCCAGGCCGACCTGCCCAGCACGAACGCCCTCGACGCCGAGACGGGCTCGGCCAAGTGGGGCGACGTAGACAACGACGGCCGCCTCGACGTGCTCTTCGTGGCCGACGAACTGCGGTCCGTCACGTCCACCCCGGTCGGCGTCTTCCGCAACACGGGCGCTGGCACCTTCGAGGACCTGCAGGACGACCTGCCCCCCGCCTTCTACGCCGACTGGATGGATCTGGACGGCGACGGCCAGCGCGACGTGGTCCTGAACCGCACGGAGCCGCAGGGCGGAAAGACCGCCGCGACGAACACGTTTCTGAACGTCTTTCGCAACGAGGCGGGCCAGTTCACGGAGGCCGCGCGGGTCCCGGGCATCTGGTTCGGGGCAATCGCCGTCGGGGACCTCAACCGAGACCGGCGCCCGGACGTGCTGCTCACCGGCAAGGAAGAAAACGACTTCCGGGCGGGCCCGCTCATGGTAGCGGCGTACGCGAATTCCACCGCATCGACCGCCAACCAGCCGCCGCAGCCGCCGACGAACCTGCGCACGCTCCGCAACGAGACGAACAGCGGGACGCTCGACCTGGTGATGGAATGGGACGCGGGTATCGATCCTGATGGGGACGATGCCGCACTGACCTACAACGTCCGCGTCGGCACCTCGCCGGGCGCCTCGGATGTGCTCTCGGCCATGGCGCAGCCGGACGGCGATCGCCTGGTCGCGCAACCCGGCAATGCCGGACACAACCAACGCCTCGTCCTCCGCAATCTGGACCCGACGAAATCGTACTACTGGTCCGTCCAGGCGATCGACGCCAGCCTCGCCGGATCGCCCTTCGCCAGTGAAGGCGTCTCCGTGGACACGGAAGAGGCTCCCTCCCTGGCCGACGTTCCCCGCCGCGTCGAACTCGTGGGGAACTACCCGAACCCGTTCAACCCGACGACGACCATCCGGTATGCCCTCCCTGAGGCGATGCCCGTCACGCTCACCGTCTACAACGTGCTGGGGGCCAAGGTGGCTGTCCTCGTCGACGCGTCGCAGTCCGCCGGGCACCACGAGGTGGCCTGGGATGGGCGTAACGACAGCGGTACCCTCGTTCCCTCGGGGCTGTACCTGTACCGCCTGGAGACGCCCGGACAGACGCACTCCCGCAAGATGGTGCTGATGAAGTAGTCGGCTTTCCCTTACCGACGGCAACAGGCCCGCCCGGCGATGCGTCGGAGCGGGTCTTACTGTATCGGATCAGGACGCGGGCGGACGGAAGTTGACGCTGAAGCGGACCCAGGAGGGAATCGCCCGCCAGCGCCCATTCCGCATGACGTAAGCCGGGCGCCATTCCATCTGCGTCGTCGCGTCCATGGCGATGGCATCGAGCGCCGGGTGGACGCCCTGGATGCGCTGGATGGCCTGCGGCGTCCCTTCGTCATCGAGACGCACCTGCATCGTCACCTTGCCCATGACGTTTTGCGTGCGCAGGCTGTCGGGATAGGGTACGGGAATATCCTCGCCCAGGTGCTTGACGATGACCGGCTCGCGAAACGTGTCGCGTAGCGTCATGTAGGCGGAGCGTTTCTGGTCCTCCAGCGGACCCGTCATCTGCGCCACCTTGGCGGTAAGATGATGACGATATAAAGAGTCGATGATGGCGGGCGCGTGCCGATAGAGCGGCAACAGCTCTTCCTGCACGGGCGAGGTCTTCTCGACGTCCATCGCGGACAGCGTTTCCAGATTCCGGAAGGCCTGGGCGGTATCGACGCCCGCGCGCCACCAGGCCGCGTCGGTGCCCTGCCAGCCCGCCGGCGGCTGCGGGACGCCTCCCCCGGACGAGCATCCCCCGAGGCCCAATCCAACGAGCAAGACGACGACCGACAGGGCGCGAGGAATAGACGGCATAGGTGGGGCGTTGGATGTGTAGAAGCGCGAGACGGCAGGACCGCCGGTTTCCAACATACGGGAGACGCCGCTCACTCGGTAGCGTCCTGCGACACCGTGTCCGTAAGCCGCACGAAGTAGCGCCGTCGGTCCATCGCCACGACGCGCACTTCGCTACCGGCAGCGATGAAGGCTCCCTCGGTGACCACCTCGATGCGCTCCCCGTCGATCTCGGCGATGCCGGTAGGGCGCAAGGGCGTCACGGCCACACCTAGCTTGCCCAGGTAACGAGATCGGTATTCGCTCTCGCGCGTGACGCGTTCCTCGTCGGCCTGGAGGGTCGTTTCGAGGATGAAGCGGTCCCACGCGCCGGAGGTCCAGAGCCAGTAGAACATGCCCGCGGTGACGAGCATCGTCCCCAGGAGCGCCGTGAGCCCCCAGCCGACGCCTCGCTCCGCAAAGACCACCCCGACGGCGAACAGCATGAGCAGAAAGCCGAGGACGCCCACCACGTTGAAGCCGGGCACGAGATACACCTCAATGAGGATGAGGCCGAGCCCGACCAGAATGAGTGCGATGGGAAGAAGGAGTTCCACGAAGGTCCCTCGGATAGAGGAAGGAATGGACGCTTAGGGTCTACGGCTTACGAGGCAGATGTTTCGCTTGGCGGCGAAGCCACGACCGTACGCACTTCGACCCGGCTGCCACGGGCGCGCACGACCTCCACGCGGGCGCCAGCGTCGATGAAGTCGCCCGCCGTGACCACATCCACCCGCCGCCCGTCGATGTCCACCGCGCCGGACGGTCTGAGCGGCGTCAGGGCCGTGCCCTGCTGCCCGACGAGCGACACGTCCGTATCGGCGGAGGTGTAACCGGTCGCGCTGGAGAGATCGGGCGCGAGCACCAGCTGCCCAAAGCGCTCCGTCTGCGGCAGGTAGCGTCCGAGCGAGAACATCAATAGCACCAGCAGCACGAGCGTCACGGCCAGCGTCGAGATGGCCGAGGTCACCGCCGCGCCCGTCGGAAAGTCGAGGCCGACGTTGCCGATCAGGGCGGCCACGAGGGAGCCCAGCACCAGCACGATGCCCGAAATCCCCGCGATGCCGAAGCCCGGAATTACGAAAATCTCAGCCATCAGCAGAAGCACGCCGAGGACGAAGACGATGATCTCCCAGCTTTCGACTAGCCCCAGCAGGTAGTGCGGGGCGAAGAAGGCCGCTGCGCCGACGAGTGCGATACTGCCCGCAAAGCCGACGCCGGGCGTCTGCAACTCGAAGTACAACCCGCCGAGCATCATCAGCATGAGGATCGACTGGACCACCGGCATGGCGAAGAAGCGCAGGAGCCGCTCGGCCTGCGTGGCCCGGTGCTGGACGATCGCCGCCGTCTCCAGCCCGTAGGCTTCGACGACGGATTCGACGGATGGCAGGATGGCATCGGCCACCCCGAGGCGAATTGCTTCCTCGGACGACAGCGTGAGCACCTTGCCCTCCTCGGAGACGCCCGGCACGTCTAGCGTTTCGTCCACCATGGCCTCCGCGATCGCCGGATCGCGGCCCCGGGCTTCCGCCGTGGCGCGCATGAGTCCACGCATGTAGCTCTGATATTTGTCCGGCGCCGCCTCCCCGGTCCCGCCCTGCACCACCGTCGCTGCCCCGATGGAGGCGCCCGGCGCCATCACGATCCGCTCGGCGGCATACGAAATCAGCGCCCCCGCGGATGCGGCGTTCTTGTCGACGAACGCCACCGTCGGCACCGGCGCGTCGAGGAGCGTCTTACGGATCGCATCGGCGGCGTCGACGAGCCCGCCGAAGGTATCGACGTGCAGGACGACGAGCGCGGCATCGGCGGCGTCGGCGTCGGACAGGGCCCGGTCCAGGTAGCGGCCCAGGGCGTTGTCGATCAACCCTTCGACGGGAACGACGTATACGGGTCCGTCCTGCGCGTCTTCGGAGAGCGTCAATGGCTTGGGCGCACGGTCGGCCCGCTGCGCGTATCCATCCGCCGCTCCCCACCCGCCAGCGGTCAGGGCCACAAACAAGACGTAGAGCAGGGCACGCTTCATAGCATTCGGATCAGGTCCGTGATATACGGATCCTTCGTACGTTCCATGGCCCTAAAAAGATGCCGGAAGGCCGCCACGGCTCGCCCGTGCTAGACCTCGGCGAGGGCGAGTTGATAGATGTGCTTCCAGGCGAACCGCACGTGGTCGAAATGGCCTTCGACGAACGCCTGAAAATCCGCTTTCGACCAGAAGTTGACGTGTCCGGGGTCGGGACTCAGTCCCAGCCACTGCCCCACGTCGTTGAGCCACTGAAAGTAGGGCTCGCGCGGCACGGTGATGAGGACATGCCCGCGCGCCACGCGCCGCAGCTCCTCGACGGCTCGGCCCGGCGTGTCCAGGTGCTCCAGGACTTCGCTGCACACCACGGCGTCGAACTGATCGTCCTCGAAGGGAAGCTCGAAGATGGATCCCACTACGAACTGCGCCTGATGGCCGAAGTGCTTCCGCGCGTACGCGATGGCACCCTCACTCAGATCGATGCCGGTGAGCGTCAGATCGGCGTCATGCCGGGCCAGCCGGTCCGTGACGAACCCCTCCCCGCAACCGGCATCCAGGACGGTCTGCGGAGCGGCGCGGTCGAGCATTGCACAGAGTTCGTCCAGAAAGGCCTGCAGGTGCCACTGGTACAGGGCGTTATCGACCGTGTATTTGTGGTGATTGGCCGACTGATACGACGGAGGAGCGGAGGTCGCCATGCGGGGTCGCGGCTGCGCGAGCGGATGAGACGGTAAACGAGTGAAATGCTGCCGCCGACGGGACCAAGGCCGAATCGCGCGGACCGCGTCGTACAACTACCGCTCGACGAGCACGGGGGTGCCGACTTCGATCCATTCCCACATCTCATCGATGTGGTCGTTGTGAATGGCCACGCAGCCCTGCGTCCAGTTCGTGCTCACGCCGGTCCCGTCGCCGTGAATCTCGATCCAGCCGCCCAGCGCCGTGTGCATGGGGGGCATGTCGAAGCGGCGCTCGGCGTCCACGATGGCGCGGTATTCGGCGTCGGAGATGAGCCCCTGCTGCCGCCCGCGCTCGGCATCTTCGGCGTTGGGATAGTTGAGGACGAAGGCCTTGTAGTACTTGCTGTGCGGGTTCTTGCGGACGACGAAGAAGACGCCCTCCGGCGTGCGCCAGTCGTCCGGATTGGTGGTACTGCCGCGCCGTTCTTTGTCGGCGAACGCGTTGTAGCCAAAATCGGCCGGGTAGGTGCGGCGCAGCGTGGTGCCTTCGTAGACGTAGACCGTTTTCTTCTGCTTCGATACGCGCACCCACACGTTGGAGATGGCGCCGGTCTGCACGTAGCCCGTCATGCCGTCACTGGTGCGTACCTGGTGCCACCCGTCGTCCGTGCCGAGCACCTGCAGCGGCTCGCGAAAGCCCAGCTCCATGTACGGATTGTCCGTCGAGGCCTGTCGGTACAAAATGGCCCGCCGCTCGACGACGTAGTGCACGGCGGCGGCCCGCTCGGCGGCGACGGACCGATCCGCATCCGCAGCAGTGGGCACGACCGTGGACGACGCGGACGCCTCGGAGGCCCCATTCGCATCTGCGCCCGACGTGGACGCCGACGAGGGCGACTGGGCATGCGCCGCCGGGAGGCCGACCAACATCAACAGGCAACAGAGGAACCAGCGCATCATCGTCATACGAGGTGGGGGGAGGTCAGGCGGTGGTCTAAAGTATAGCGGCCCGGGTCATCGACTGTCAAGAAGCCTTTCGGTCGATTCGTTCCCGGTTGTGCGCGATACACTGGGTATACGCATCGAGGACGCCCTGGATCACGGCACCGTCGGTGGTGTGGTCGACCTTCGCGCGCACCTCCGGGGTCGCATTGGCGGGCGCAAACGAGCAGCCGACGTCGCCGAGCGCTTCCAGGTCACCATTGGTATCGCCGATGTAGGCCATCTGCTGAAGCGGGACGTCGAGTTCGCGGCTCAGCCAGTGCAACGCCTGCTTCTTCGTGATCTCGGGCGCGAGGACGTCGATGGAAATGGGCGTGTGAAAGACGCGCAGATCGGGCAGATGCTCGGCCACGAACTGCTCGACCTGCGGTACCAGGGCGTCGATCTCGTCCGTGTCGCTGCTCACGATGCCCGCCTGCGTGCGTTTCCCATAGTCGAACATCGCCGTCGTGCCGGGAAGACACGTGCCGACGAGCCACTCACGCACCGCGCGCAACTGCTCCTCGATGTCCGGAGTCAGTGCGGGATTCCAGCGGACGGCCACGGCGACGGGATCGAACCACCCACCGCCACTCTCGAACAACACCGGCTGCCGCACCTCCACGGCCTGGGTCATCGCCTCGACGTACGCATACGAGCGGCCCGAGCAGAGCGAAAACGCCGGGATCGCCGGATCGGACATGGACGCGCGCACCAGCTTCCGCAACGTCTGGAAACCATCCAGATCGAAGGCGGCATACGGCTCGGATAGACACCCGTCAATGTCGCTGATGAAGAGCTTGACCTGCTCGGAGTGGTCGATCACGCGTCCTCGGGAGATGGCTCGGTGGGTAGTTACGTTCAGTCCTCCGCCGCACGAACCTGCACGTCCAGCATCATGCCGACGGGAGAAATCTCGGGCATTTCCTCTCCTGGAAGCACGATCTGTCCGTCCACGACGGATGCATCATACCCACGCCCACCCTGTTGGATTCGGAGCGGCACCGGCACGCCATCCAGCGTCCCGCCATCGCCCTCGACGAACCACCGGAGCGTACGTTTGGCGGCCTGCCATTCGGCTCGCAGCGTCGGGAGGTCCCTGCCGTAGACCCAGACGTCGAACCATCGCTCCAGGTCGAGGCCACTCACCTCCTCGGCGACGGCCTGAAATGCCTCGGTAGACAGCGGCCGGTCGGCATGGCGGCGGATCGTCTCGCGGAGAACTTCGGCGAAGACGCTATCGCCGACGGTCTGCCGCAGCAGGTACAGCACGCTGGCTCCCTTCTCGTAGACCACCC
>JAAAOL010000473.1 GCA_009908885.1 Bacteroidota bacterium
CGATGACCTGTCGCGCAAGTTCCAGATCACCGACGCCGACGTCCTGGTCGATGAAGGTCGTCTCACCTCCGGCGCCGGACGCCTTCAGTTGCCCGTCACCGTCTACCTTCAGTTCCGGCAGCGGGGCCGCGACGGCACGGAATCGGTGCCCATCCCCGCAACGTGGACGTGGGAGACGGCGGACGACGGCGTCACGCTCGTGCACGTCCAGTAAGTCCCCGACCATCCACTGCCCCGCCTTTCTGCCGCGCCCCGACAAGCCGTGCCGGAAGGTCTGGGCTTCCATTTCACCGCTCTATCGCTCGAAGGACGCCATGACCAACCGTTTGCCCGTTCTCGTCGCCGCCTGTCTCGCCCTCCTGCTTGCGCTCGCTCCGCCGCGGCCCGCGCAGGCGCAGGATTCCCAGCTCGAAGCTGCGCTGGGCAGCCTCTACGCCACGTGCCTCTTCGAGGGCGTTCAGAACAACCCGTTCAGCCAGGCCGCCGCGCTGTCCCGCGCATCGCTGGGGCCAGGCATCAGCAACTTCATCGAGAGCAGCCTCGCGTCGATCCCGCTGACGCCGCCGAGCCTCGACGCGCAGTACCGCGACGGCGAGATCGTGACCGTGGTGACGGCCTTTACGCCCATCTTCACCGAGAGCAGCGCGACCGTCGGGCGCGGCCAGTTTCTGGTCGGCTCGAACGTGTCCTATTTCAACCTGTCCAGCATCCGAGGGCAGGACGTAGAGGACCTGCAGTTTGCCTTTGCGCAGGACAACGGCGGGGACCTGGTGACCGCGACGATGCCGTTCAACCTCGACGCGACGGTGTTCACGCTGTATGGCACCTACGGCATCACGGATCGGCTGGACCTGGGCGTGGCCCTGCCCGTCGTGCGCCTCGGCGTGGAGAACGTCGAGACGACCTTCGCCGTGCAGGGCAGCGACTCCGGCTGCGGTTACGATCCGGGCGGTGCCGGGCCGAACTGCAATGGCATCGGAAGCCCTGAGATCAGCGTGCCGCTGAACCTCACCAGCCCTGACCTGGCCGAGTCGGAGACCTTCCTCAACACCGTCGCCGTGCGGGCCAAGTACCGCTTTCCGTCGTCCCTGACGGTGGGCAGCCTCGCCGCCGTGGTCGACATGCGCCTGCCCGTGGGACGCAACGAGGACAGCCTGATCGGCGCGGCCAACTTCGGGACGCGGCTGTCGCTCATCGGCGAATACGGCCAGTTCGACGCGTTCAAGCCCTACGTGAACCTGGGCGCGCAGTTCTGGAACGGCGACAACGTGAACAGCCTGAGTGTGGCGACGGGCTTCACGCAGCGTATGGCCTCGAAGTTGTTCTTCGCGTTCGACCTGCTGGGCAACTTCGAGATCGAGGACTCCGCCTTCCTCAGCGGCATCGACAACGAACTCTCGCCCGAAGCCACCGAGATCGAAGAGGCGCTGGCGGGCAGCACGATTCCGTCCGCCACGCGCGACCACACGCTGAATGCGGGCCTCGGCCTGCAACTCGCCCTCTCGCCCAGCTTCCACGTCTACGGCAGCGCGCTCTTTGCCCTACTGGACCGGGGCTTGCAGTCCAACATCGCCCCGACGGGCGGCGTCTCGCTGTACTTCTAGCGGGCGCAACCGGCGTGAAACGCGGCTCAGGCGGGTTCCACAGATGTTTCACGTGAAACATGGTTTGTCGCACCCGCGCCGATTTTCTTGAGCAGCACCATCAGCACGGACACGTCCGCCGGGCTGACGCCGCTGATGCGTGAGGCCTGCCCGAGATTCTCCGGCTGGATCTTGCTCAGCTTCTCGCGGGCCTCTTTCGAGATGGTGTCGACGGCGTGGTAGTCAAAGTCGGCGGGGATCTGTTTGGCCTCCAGCCGCTCCATCTTGCGCACCATCTCCTGCTGCCGCTCCAGGTAGCCCTCGTATTTCAGGTCGATTTCGACGAGGCGGGCGGCAGACTGCATGCCGGGCACGGTCGTCACGATGTCGTCGGTCAGCCCCGTGTGGTCCAGCAGCGCCTCCAGGTCCACCTCCGGGCGCAGGGCCAGACGCACGAGGCGCTCCGGCTCGCCAATGGGCGTGGTGCCTGCCGCCTCCAGGAAGCCGTTCACATGCTCCGGGGTGACGGCGGTGCGCTCCAGCGCGGCCCGCGTGCGCTCCAACGCGGCTTTCTTGGCCTGCACGCGCTCGTACCGCTCGCGGCGGGCGAGGCCCAGCTCGTAGCCCAGCTCGGTGAGGCGCAAGTCGGCGTTGTCCTGCCGCAGCAGGATGCGGTGCTCGGCGCGGCTGGTAAACATGCGGTACGGCTCGTCCGTGCCCTTGGCCACCAGATCGTCGATCAGGACGCCGATGTACGCCTCGGAGCGCTTCAGGACGAGCGGCTCGGCGTCGCGCAGGTGCTGCACGGCATTGATGCCCGCGACGAGACCCTGCGCCGCCGCCTCTTCGTAGCCCGTGGTCCCGTTGATCTGCCCGGCGAAGAAGAGCCCGCGCACGCGCTTGGTCTCCAGCCCGTAGCGCACCTGATACGGCGGGAAATAGTCGTATTCGATGGCGTAGCCCGGCCGCAGCATGTGGGCCTGCTCCATACCGGGAATGGTCCGCAGCGCCTCGAACTGGACTTCTTCGGGCAGACTGGTGGAGAACCCGTTCACGTAGATCTCGTCCGTGCGCCGCCCCTCTGGCTCGATGAAGATCTGATGCCGCTCTTTGTCGGCGAAGCGGTCGATCTTGTCCTCGATGGACGGGCAGTAGCGCGGCCCTTTACCCTGAATGCGCCCCGTGAACATCGGGCTGCGGTCGAAGCCGGTGCGCAGCACCTCGTGCGTGGCGGGCGTGGTGTGCGTGAGCCAGCAGCTCATCTGATCGTCCGGCAGCGCCTCGGTCAGGAACGAAAACGGACTCGCGTCCGGATCGCCGGGCTGCTCCTGCATGACACCATAATCGACGGTGCGTCCGTCCACGCGCGGCGGCGTGCCCGTCTTGAGGCGCCCGCTCTCGAAGCCGAGGCGGTGCAGGCACCCAGTGAGGCCGGTCGAGGCGCGTTCGCCCATGCGCCCACCGCCGTAGTTGCGCTCGCCGATGTGGATGAGCCCGTTCATGAACGTGCCGCTGGTGAGGATGACGGCCCGCGCCCGGAATGTCTGGTCGAGCTGCGTGCGAATCCCGGTGACGCGCCCCTCCTCCACCAGCACGTCGGTCACCATGTCGGCGCGCATGTAGAGGTTGGGGATTGCCTCCAGCGCCTCGCGGACCGCCGTGGCATAGGCCATCCGGTCGCACTGCGCGCGTGGGCCCCACACGGCCGGGCCCTTGCTCTGGTTGAGCATCCGAAACTGGATGCCGGCCTGATCGGTGACGCGGCCCATGATTCCACCCAGGGCGTCGATCTCGCGGGCGATGTGGCCCTTGCCGATGCCGCCGATGGCGGGGTTGCAGGACATCTGCCCGATGGCGTCCAGCTTCATCGTGACGAGCAACGTGCGGGCGCCCATGTGGGCCGCCGCGGCTGCCGCCTCGGAGCCGGCGTGCCCGCCGCCCACGACGATGACGTCATAGTCGAAGTAACTGCTCATACGAAGGATGGCTCGAAAATCAGACGGTCAACGGTCAAAATCGCCCCTGGCACGCCCTCACGACGCGCGACATGTGCTTTGTCACAAACCGATCCGGGGCGACATCGGAGCGACATGTGCTTTGTCACAATCGTGCGTTCGTCCATTCACGCCCTGAACTTCTCCAAAAAGCGCTGCACGGTGCGCAGGTTGGGCAGGTCGCCGCCGTCGGCGTGCTGGCGGAGTTCAGCCATTACCTCTGAGGCGGTGCAGTCGGGATGGTCGGCCAGGTGGTGAAGCGCCACCTTCCGCAGGGGCGAGCCGGGATCGAAGTAGGAGCGGTAGGTGCGCTCGCTGCGCTTGCCGTAGTCGTCCGTCAGCCCGGCGAGGCCGCCTTCCTGCAACCTCTCGGCCCAGCGGCGGAGCGTGCGGCCCGAGACGGAGTCGTACACGCCATACACCCAGTCGTCCACCGCCGCCGCGCCCGCGTTGAACTGAGCGGCCACCTGCTCCAGCGCCTGCCGGTCAGACAGTCCCTCGGCGTCGCGCGTGCGCAGGTAGGCATGCAGCAGGGCGAGGCGCGCCTGCAGGCGTTGCAGCCCGGACGGCTCCAGCCCGGCGAGGATAGTCGGGAGGTCGGTGCGGTTGCTCATGGGATCGGCCAACTCACACGTCGATGGTGGTTGGGAAGTTCGGGACGAGGGCCGACTGCTCCAGCGGCCCGTCGGAGGTAAAGAAGCGTAGGCGGCCGTCCTCGTCGCAGGTCCACACTTCCTGCGCGCCAGCCTCGAAGTAGAGGGTCTTCTTCATCTCGATCTCGCCTGTCGCGTTGTACGGCGACAGCACCTCCACGCATACCTCGGGTGCGATGGGCGCATCGAACGCATCCCGCACCTGGGCCCAGCGCTCCGCCGAGAACCAGGCCACGTCCGGCACCTTGACGCCCTTCGTCGTCCGCACGGCGCTCTCCGTGACGACACGCCCGTCCGGTCGCTGCTCAGAAAGCAGGCGTCCGATTTCAAATTGAAAAGCACCGTGCTTGAGGCGCGTCGGGCTCATGACGATCTGGCCCCATTCATTGGTTTCGATCTTGTAGGGAAGGTCGTCGAGGCGCGTATCGGCGCACACCTCCTCCCAGGTCAGGCCCGTCGTGGGGCGGTCGATGGTTTCTGCCATGCCAGTCCTCCGATACGTCCGTGCGGGGGCGAGCGATGCAGCGTCAGCGCGGTCACTCACGATGCAGAATGTTTCACGTGTGGACAATCGCGGCGTGCGGTCCGCTACTTCCCAATACAAAAGCGGGAGAAGATCTGATCCAACACGTCCTCGTTCGTGATCTCGCCGGTGATGGCGCCGAGTTCGTGGAGGGCCGCCCGCAGGTCGATGGCCAGCAGGTCGCCGGGTACGCCGAGGTCGAGTCCGCGCCGGGCCTTCTGAACGGCGTCCAGCGCCGCCCGCAGGTGCTGGCGGTGCCGCTGGTTCATGACGATGGCGGAGGCCTCGGTATCGCTCAGTTCGGACGCCACGGTGTCCAGCAAGCGCCGGATCAGCGGACGAAGCGGGGCGTCGTCGTGGAGGGCCTGCGTCGCCGAGAGCATGAATACCGGCAGGTCCTCCACCGCTGGCGACGCGGCGGTCCCGTCGATCAGGTCGTACTTGTTGCCGACGACGAGAGCGGGCACCTCTGGCGCGGTGTCGCACAGGAAGGCGCGTTCGTCGTCGTCGAGCCCGCGCGTGAGGTCGTAGACGTAGAGCAGCACGTCGGCCTGTTCGATGGAGCGCTGGGCGCGGCGCACGCCCTCGGCCTCGATGGCATCGGCCGTGGCGCGCAGGCCGGCGGTGTCTACGAAGCGGAAGAGCAGCCCTTCGATCTCGGCCTCGGCCTCGATGGCATCGCGCGTGGTGCCCGGCGTCGCGCTCACGATGGCGCGGTCCCGGCCCACGAGCGCGTTCAGCAGGGTCGACTTGCCCGCGTTGGGCCGCCCGCCGATGACGACCCGCACGCCGTCGCGCAGCAGTTCGCCCACCTGATAGGAATCCAGCAACTGGTCCAGCACGCGCTCCGCCTCGGCCAGCAGCCGTTCCAGCCGCTCTTTATCGGCGAAGGCGACGTCTTCGTCGGAAAAGTCCAGCTCCAGCTCGACGAATGCGCAAAGTTCGAGCAACTCGTCGCGCAGCGTGGCGAGGCGCTCCGAGTAGCGACCCTGCAGGTGCTGCAGCGAGACGCGGTGGGCTTGCGACGACGAGGCGTGGATCAGATCGGCCACGGCCTCGGCCTGGGCCAGGTCCATCTTGCCATTGAGGAAGGCCCGCTGCGTGAACTCGCCCGGCTCGGCCATGCGCGCGCCGTGGTGCAGCAGCGTCTCCAGGATGAGTTGCGGGGCGAAGTCGCCGCCGTGGCATGAGACTTCCACCACGTCCTCCCCCGTCGCCGACCGCGGCGCGCGGAAGACCGTCACCACCACCTGGTCGATGGCCGCGCCGTCCGCTGCGAGCAGATAGCCGACGTGCGCCGTGTGCGAGTCGACCGTCGTCAGGTCCGCCCCCCGGAAGCACCGCGCGACGACCGGCACCGCCTCGGGGCCGGAGACCCGCACGATGGCCAGGGCCGCCCGCCCACGGGCCGTGGCGATGGCAGCGATGGTGTCGGTGGCGGTCACGGGCGCGGCGTGTTGTGTTTCTGCGTCAGGCACTGCGGTTCTGGTGACAGTGCGTGGGGATTGGGGGTGCGGGGGTGTGGGTGTACGGGGGCGTGGGAGTGGTTGGAAATATTCCTCCCAGACGCCCATCCGCCCGTACCCCCATACATGTACCGCAACTACCAAGGGGCACGTGTAACCGGCCTCGCCTCTGCCTTTCCAAGACCGCAGAAGCCAACCTTACCGCTGGCGCTGCGCCTCCTCAGCCTTCTCGCGCAGCCGTTCGAAGAAGCCCTTCTTGGACTGGCCGTTGCCGCGCCCGTTGGAGCCAGACGCCTTCTTCCGCGAGCGGCGCTTCTTGCCGGAGTCGTTGTCGTCCTCCTCCTTCTCCGACTCGATGGACTTGTTGATGAACTTCTGCTGCACGGCCGAGACGATGTTGTACATCAGATAGTACAGGCTCAGCCCGGACGGGAAGCGGTTGAAGATGACGAAGATGAACACCGGCATGATGTACATGAACATCTTGGCCTGCGGGTTCGTGGAGGCCCCGCTGCCCTGCTGGATGCGCATCTGCACGATCATCGAGAGCCCCATCAGAATGGTGAAGCCCGCGACGAAATCGCCATAGAAGGGAATGGTGAAAGGCAGGTTCAGGATGACGTCCGGCGCCGAGAGGTCGTTGGCCCAGAGGAAGCCCTGCTGCCGGATCTCGATGGACTGCTGCAAGAACTGCCACAGCGCGATGATGATGGGATACTGCAGGAACATGGGCAGGCAGCCCCCCAGCGGGTTGACGCCGGTCTCCTTGTAGACCTTCATCATGGCCTGCTGCTGCTTCTGCGGGTCGTCCCCGTGCTTCTCCTTGATGGCCTGCAGCTTGGGCTGTAGCTCCCGCATCCGCGCCATGCTGCGGTACGACGACCGCGTGAGCGGGTACAGCAGCATCTTGATGATGATGGCGAGGATGATGATGACCAGCCCGTAGTTCGCGATGAACGTGCTGAGGAACGTAAAGGCCGGGATAAAGATGAACTTGGCGAGGGGGCGCGTCATCCATTCGAAGGCGTCCCACCCGTAGTCGACCATGCCGAAGAGGCCGAGGTCGTAGTCCGTGATCCGGTAGAACTCCAGCGGTCCCAGATAGAGCCGATACGTGTCCCCGTCGCTCGGGGCCGTGGGCATCAACAGGCTCGTGGTGAAGAACTCCTCCACGGTGCCCTCCTCCGGACTGCCCGTCCGCTCCCCGATGAGTTCGGCGCCGGACGGCGTCCGGTCCGGGATGACGGCGGCGGTAAAGTACTTGTTTTTGACCGCCGTCCACGACACTTCGCCGCGCAACGTCTTCTCGTCGTAGGTTTCGCTGGCCAACGCGATGCCCTCGACCTCGCCGCCACTGCGGGCAAAGGCACCGTGCTGCTGGATCTCCCCCTCCATGTCGGACGGCTTCTCGGAGAACGGCACCGCGCCGCTCCAGACCATCTCGTAGCCCTCGTCCGTCATGAAGGACGCGGCATTCTCCTGCTCCACCTGCAGGCCCACCTCGTAGGTCTCCGGCGTGAAGGTGTACGTCTTGCGGAGCAGGCCCTCGCCCACGCGGGCCGTGAAGGTCAGTTCGGCCTGTTGCGCGGAGGCATCGATGCGCTCCACCGAGCGGGACGGCTCGAAGTAGAACGAGCGCGTATCGACGACGTGGTTCGCGGGCGTGGTGAAGACCATGCTGACCGCGCCCGCCGCGGAGGTGTCCACGAGCTGGACGGGCGTCTCCTGGTCGAACCGGGCGTATTCCTTCAGCAGAAAGGACGTGAGCGTGCCGCCCTTCGTGGAAAAGGTGGCCGTGTAGAGATCCGTCTCGACGGTAATCGTGCGCGCCTCCCCCTGTTGCGCGCCGACAAGGGTCGAGTCGGTGACCGGCTCGGGGGCGACTTCGTCGCGCAGGGTCAGTTCGGGCTCCGGCGGCTCGGGTTCGGGCGCGGGCTGTGCCTGCTCGGTCGTGTCCGGCCCCTCGGGTGTGACGGGCGGCGGCTCGGGCGGCGGCGCAAGCAGAAACAGCCACACGAACATAATGATCGCGATGAGGACGGTCGCGATGACGGTGTTTCGATCCACGGGCTTGCGGGCTGAAGGGCGGCCTGCGCCGGAAAACGCGGGGCCAGTGCGCGAAATGACAGGATGGAGCCCCTACGGAGGGGCTGGAGGGCAGTTCCGGACTCACCCACAATTCATCCCCCCGGCGACCAGCGGGATCACGCCGCGAGGCGGTCGGCGGCTTGCTGCAGGGCGCGGGGCAGATCGCGGGGGATCTGGGCACCGGCCTGCTCGGGAGCGCTGCGGTAGAGAACCATCAGCGTCAGCGTCTCCGCCCGATGTGCGAAGAGGTCTACCAGGAGGTACTGATGCCTCCGGTAGACCTCTCGAAGGAGTCGCTTGATGCGGTTGCGCGCGACGGCCGTCCGGGCGCGGCGGCCCGGCGCGAACCCCACTTGCACGGGCACATCCATGCCCACGGCGTCCCGCGGCACTACCCGAAACAGCAACCGCACGCACCCGACCGCCACGGTGCCCACGTCGGTGCGTCGGCGGTCGAAGAGGGGGCGGATCAGGCGGGTACGCTTGAGCCGGGCGGCCCGGGGCAGCGTGCGGGGACGGCGCGGCGAAGAAGAGGACGCCTCGGTGGGATCGGCCATGCTCGTGGCGCCGCGCGCAGGGCGGCTTACTTGCCCTTGTGCTTGTCGCTGACGCTCAGGTTCTTGCGACCCTTCTTGCGCCGGTTCGAGATAATCTTGCGTCCGCTCTTGGACTTCATGCGTGCGCGAAAGCCGTGCTTATTCTTGCGCTTCCGCTTGCTGGGTTGGTACGTCCGCTTCATGGGATGGAGTCGGCCTAAGGTGAACAAAAACAACTGCAATCGCGTCTAACGCAGCGTCACCGAGATTGTTTGGTACCCGGGGCTGCGCAAAGGCTGATTAAAGTACGAACGGGCCGCACAGGATCCAGGAGCCATCTTGACATTCACAGAAAACGGGTGTACGTTTTCCGTCCGCTTGCGGGAATAGCTCAGTGGTAGAGCATCAGCTTCCCAAGCTGAGGGTCGCGGGTTCGATCCCCGTTTCCCGCTCTGTCGATTTTGGATTTTGGGATGTGGAGTGTGGATTGGAAGACATTCCAATCGCCAACTCGCAGTCCAAAATCCAAAATTTTTGGGGCGGTTAGCTCAGTTGGTTTAGAGCGCCTGCCTTACAAGCAGGAGGTCGCTGGTTCGAATCCGGCACCGCCCACCCAAAAACGCCTATCACCGACGGTCCTGCACGGTGACGGGCGTTTGTTATATTGTCGAGTGTCGACCATGCCCCTCGCTCGTTCCAGACCCGTGTGACCATGACCCGGTATACCTTCTGCGTCGTCGCTGCCCTGTGCTTCCTCGCCGCCGCATGTCGTGCGCAGGCGCCCGATGCCGAGACGCAGGTCGCCCACGCCGTGCTGCCCGCTCCCGACACCCTGCGTGCCGACGCCACGGTGCTGGGCTACGCCGACGACGGCACGCTGACGACGCTCCGCGAGGGCACGAACGACCTGATCTGCCTGGCCGACCAGCCCGGCGACGACCGCTTCCACGCCGCGTGCTACCACGCCTCGCTGGAACCGTACATGCAGCGGGGCCGCGAACTGCGCGCGCAGGGCCAGGGTGGGCAGGAATCCATCCAGACGCGCCACGCCGAGGCCGAGGCGGGCACGCTGGCGATGCCCGACGAGCCGGCCGTCGTCTACAACGTGTCGTACGACCTGGAGCGCTTCGACCCGGCGACGGCGCAGGTGACGCTCTACGCCATCTACATCCCCAACGCTACCACAGCCACCACCGGCCTCCCCGACGAGCCCGGCCCGCCCGGCACGCCCTGGCTGATGCGCGCCGGAACGCCTTCGGCCCACATCATGGTCATCCCTCCGCCCTCCGGCAACGACGAGAACTGAGGCGCAACGCCCGAATCACAGTCGCCGACGTACCTTCCAGGCAATAGCGATGCCTCGTTCTCAACCATAAAGTTGAACCAAACGGACAGCACCGAGTAGGATCGAGACCTTCCAACGTTGTCCTCGATCCGCATGGCCGACCTCGACCAGTACACCGATACCGAAGAGCGCATCTTCCGCGCCGCGCTAGAGGTCTTCTCCAAAAAGGGCAAGGATGGCGCGCGGATGCAGGAAATCGCCGACCGGGCCGACATCAACAAGGCGATGCTGCACTACTACTTCCGCAGCAAGGCCAAGCTGTACGACGAGGTGCTGGGCTTCGTGATGCAGCGGGCGCTCTCGTCCTTCGCAGCGGCGATGCAGGAGACGGACACGTTCGAGGCGATGCTGCGCACCTTCATCGCGGGCTACATCGACTTCGTGGGCGAGCACCAGGCGGTGATGCGGCTGATGGTGAACGAGCTGCTGGCCGGCGGCGACGCGCTACGCCGCAAGCTGGCGCCCCGCCTCACGTCCGAGCCGGCGGCGATGCCTCAGCAGTTCATCCGACGCATGCAGGCCGCCATCGACCGGGGCGAGATCCGCGCGGCGGACCCGTTCCAGACCCTCATCACGGTCGTCTCGTCCTGCATCTTCTTCTTCATCGCCTTCCCCATGGTGCGACTGATCAACCCGGAGGCGACGGCCCAGCGCGAGGCGTTCATCGAAGCACGCAAAGCGCACGTCTTCGACCTCGTCTACCACGGCCTCGCGGTTAAGGGGAAGAGGAAAGGGCGATGAGGGAAGGGCATGCGTTCCCTCTTCCCACCTCCCGCATCCCCCTTCCCCTCACGCGGTTACCTTGCGGTACTGCAGCACCGCCAGACTCAGCACGACGGCGGCATACCCGGCCAGCGCCCCCAGCGGCCCCTGCACGGTTTGCCACCCGCCGCCCTTCACCAGCACAGCCCGCATGATCTCGATGAAGTAGGCGATCGGGTTGAGCAGCGCCAGCTGTTGCGCCCACGCGGGCATGCTCTCCAGCGGCGTGAAGAGGCCGCTCATCAGGATGAAGAGGACGAGGATGAACCACGCGATGAACATGGCCTGCTGCTGCGTCTCGGTAACGGTGGACACCCACAGCCCGATGCCGAGCACCACCAGCAGGTAGACGCTCGCGCTGCCGAAGACGACGAGCAGCGAGCCGCGCATCGGGATGTCGAAGACGAGCTTGGCCAGCCCGAGGCCGAACGCCAGCTCTACGAGACCGATGATCCAGAACGGCAGCAGCTTGCCGACGATGAACTGGTACTTCCGGATGGGCGTCACGTTGAGCTGCTCGATGGTGCCCTGCTCTTTCTCCTTGGCGATGTTCATCCCCGAGAGCAGCGCGCCGATCATCGTCACCAGGATGACCAGGATGCCCGGCACCATGTACGCCTTGTAGCTGAGTTCGGGATTGTACCACCCGACGGGCCGCACCTCGATCCGAGGCGCGACGCGCGTCGCCGGAGCCCGCACGGGACGGAGAGGCTGCACCTCGCGGCTCACGTCGGCGAGGATGCTGCTGACGTACGACTGGATGACGCCCGCCGAGTAGCCGTCCTCGGCGTTCAGGATGACCTGCACCGGCGCCCGGCCCGTCTGCCGCAGGTCGCGCTCGAAGTGGGCCGGAACGCGCAGGATCATCCCGACTTCGCGCCGCAGCATCGCCTCGCGCGCCTGGGCGTCGGACGGCGAGCGCGCCGCCACGGTGAAATAGCCTGACGCTTCCAGTTTCTCCACGACCAGCCGTGACGTCGGGCTGTGGTCCTCGTCGATCAGAAACACCTGCGTGTCCGTGATCTCGAACGTGGCCGCGTACGCCAGCACGATCAGTTGCACGAACGGCATCACGAACAGGATCGGCAGCATCGCCCGGTTGCGGAAGACCTGCAAGAACTCCTTCTGCAGCAAAAAGCCGATGGTGCGCATCGCGTTGCGGGTTGCTGGTTGGGTGGTTACTGGTTGGTGGTTTCAGGTTGGCAGGTCGCAGGTCGCAGGTCGCAGGTCGCAGGTTGCAGATCGCACAACCTGAAACCTTCGAACTTGAAACTTGAAACCTATTCGAGCCGAACGTTCAGATTCCGCACGCTGAGGGCCGTAAACGCCACCGTCATCGCGACGAGCACGAGGGTCTCCTTCCACAGATACGCGAGGCCGACGTCCTTCAGCATGATGCCTTTGGCGATGAACAGGTACCACTTGGCCGGGACGAGGTGACTGAGCCACTGGAGCGGCGCGGGCATGCTCGAAATCGGGAAGATGAAGCCGGAGAGCAGCAGCGTGGGCAAGAGCAGGCCCGCGAGCGAGATCATCATGGCCGTCTGCTGCGACTGCGTCCGCGCCGAGATGAGCACGCCCAGCGCCAGCGCGGCGATGATGAACAGGAGCGACTCGGCCAGCAGCAGCGTCACGCTCCCCCGTACGGGCACGCCGAAGACGAAGCGGGCCGTCGCCAGGATCGTCAGCACGTTGACGAACGAGAGCGCCATGTACGGCACCACCTTGCCCACGACGATCTGCGTCGGGCGCAGCGGCGAGACGAGCAGCACTTCCATCGTGCCCACCTCCTTCTCGCGCGTGATGGTGATGGAGGTCATCAGCGTGGAGACGAGCATCAGGATGAAGGCCATCAGGCCCGGCACGAACAGGTAGACGCTCTCCAGCGTGGGGTTGAAGCGCATCCGCACCGCGGGCACGATCCGCACGCCCGGCGGCGCCATACCGACCTCGCGCAGGAGTCCCTGCTGCACGTCCTGCACCACGGACGACGTGTACGCCAGCATGATGCGCGCCGTGTTGGGATCGGTCGCGTCCATCACGATCTGCACCGGAGCGACGCCGTCGTGCGCCAGGCGCTGCGCGAAGTTCGGGGCGAAGACGAGCGCCTGATCGGCCCGGCCCGCCGCCAGCACGGGATGGATGCCGTCATCGGAGGACAGGACCTCGGTGATACGGAAGTAGCCCGAGGCCTGCAGCGCGTCCAGCACCTCGCGCGTGACGTGATCCTTCGCCGGGTCCACCACGGCCAGCTTGACCTCGTTCACCTCGGTGCGGATGACGAAGCCAAACAGCAACAACTGCGCCAGCGGCATCCCGAACAGGATCAGCAGCGTCCGCCGATCCCGCAGGATGTGCCGAAACTCCTTACGCACGAAGCCGAGAAAGGCGGACATCTTCGGGGTTGCTGGTTGGGTGGTTGGTGGTTACTGGTTGAGGGTTTCAGGTTGACAGGTCACAGGTCGGCAGGCCGGCAGGTCGCAGCCAACTTGAAACCTTCGAACCTGAAACCTGGAACTCATCCCTCTGGCCGGGCGAGTTGGACGAACACCTCATCTACGGAGTCGGCCTGGAACTGCTGCCGGAGCCCGAGCGGGGTGCCCATCGCTTCGATGCGACCGTCCACCATGATCGAGATGCGGTCGCAGTACTCGGCCTCGTCCATGTAGTGCGTGGTGACGAAGACGGTGACGCCCTCGGCGGCGGCCTCGTAGATCATCTCCCAGAACTGCCGTCGCGTGATCGGGTCGACGCCGCTCGTCGGCTCGTCGAGGAAGACGATCTGCGGCTGGTGCAGGAGCGCCACGGCGAAGGCCAATTTCTGCTTCCACCCCAGCGGGATGGCGCGGATCAGCGTGTCACGGGCATGCGCCAGGTCGAGGCGATCCAGCAGGGCATCAGTGCGCTGGCGGAGTGTGCGTCGGCTGAGCCCGTAGATGCCACCGAAGAGCCGGATGTTTTCGCGGACGGTGAGGTCGTCGTAGAGCGAGAAGCGCTGGCTCATGTAGCCGATGCTCTGCTTCACCCGCTCGGCCTGCGTCGCCACGTCGAACCCGGCGACGGTAGCGCCGCCCTCGGTCGGTGTGAGCAGACCCGTCAGCATGCGGATCGCGGTCGTCTTGCCCGCCCCGTTCGCCCCCAGAAACCCGAACACCTCGCCCGCCTCGACGGCGAAGGAGATCGCGTCGACGGCGGTGAAGTCGCCGAAGCGGCGGGTCAGGTCGTGCGCCTCGATGGCGGACATGGATCGGGTTGCGGGTTACGGGTCCGGGGTTGCGGGTTTTAGTTCACGCCTCGTCCGTCATCAGGGCCATGAAGCGGTCTTCGATGGTAGCGCGGATCGG